>DAIDTM010000277.1 GCA_027457205.1 Anaerolineae bacterium
GAGGAACTGCTCGCCGAGTTTTTCATTTCGTTGAACAAGGACAGTGATTTGTATCCCGGCGTCCAACAGTGCGACAACGGGCAGAGCATGATGCTCGGCGGCGTCACGCGCTATGGGCGCGACGCGGTGAACGAGCTAACACGGATGTGTCTGCGCGTTGCGCGCGATGTCGGAATGATCGATCCCAAGATCAATCTGCGAATTTCGGCAAACACCGATCTGGAACTGCTTGCGCTCGCGACCGAACTGACGCGCATTGGTCTTGGCTTTCCGCAGTACTCGAACGACGATGTGGTGATCCCTGCGCTCGTCGCGCACGGCTACGATCTTGACGACGCGCGCGACTATGTGGTCGCGGCGTGCTGGGAATTTATCGTGCCGGGCAAGGGGATGGACATCGTCAACATCGGCGCGGTGTCGCTGCCTTACGCGGTCGATGCCGGCGTGCGCGCCGGGCTTGCCGCGCGTGAGAATTTCGATGCGATCCTGCGCCGCATTTCTGCGAACGTCGAGCTTCAAGTCAAAAACCTCGCGGACGCGTATGCTCGATTACTCCTTCCGCCCGCGCCGTACTATTCCGTGCTGATGGACGATTGTCTCGAACGCGGCGCCGATTTGTCAAACGGTTTGAAGTACAACAATTTTGGGATTCATGGCGCGGGCTCGGCGAACGCCGCGGACGCGCTCGCGGCGGTCAAGCAATTCGTATTTGACGATGGCAGCATCGCGCCGGGTGAATTGCTAGCCGCGCTCGACGCGAATTACAACGGGTACGCTGTGCTGCAGCGCAAGCTCGCCGATGACGGACCAAAAGTCGGCAACAACGACGATGCGGACGCGATGCTCGCGACGATGTTCGGTTTCCTTGCCGATGCGTGCGAACGGTACGGGCGAACACCGCGCGGCGGAATCCTGCGCCCGGGCACCGGCTCGGCGATGTACTATCTCTGGCTCGCGCGCGGGCACGCAGGAATGCGGGAGCCGATGGTCGGCCCAACCGCTGACGGTCGCCAGCAAGGCGGCGCGTTCGGCGCGAACCTCGCGCCGTCGCCCGGCGTGCGCGTGCGCGGACCGATCAGCGTCTTGCAATCGTTTGCGAAGATCGACTATCGCCGCATCTGCAACGGCGGACCGATCACGCTGGAATTGTCGGACACGGTGTTCCGCGATGCCGAGTCGATTCGCAAGACCGCGATGCTCGTGCGAACGTTCGCGCAACTCGGCTGCCAGCAATTGCAACTCAACGCGCTGGATGCCGCGACCTTGCTCGACGCTCGAGCGCACCCCGAACAGCACAAGAACCTGATCGTGCGGGTATGGGGCTGGAGCGGCTATTTCTGCGAACTCGCGCCAGAGTATCAAGACCATATCATCGCGCGCACACTCTACCAAACGGTGTAACCATGGCTGAATTCGACGAGAAACAGAAACGGATCCAAGCATTACTGGCAGAGCACCAACTCGATGCGCTGCTCTTGCAGCGCGTGAGCAGTTTCGCGTGGGCGACGTGCGGCGCAGCGTCGTACGTCAACACGGCGACGACCGACGGCGCGGCGTCGCGGCTCATCACGCCAACTGGTCGCTACGTCATCACGAACAACATCGAAGCGACGCGGATCGAGCAGGAAGAGAAACTCGGCGAGCAGGGCTGGCAGTTTCGCGTTGCGCCCTGGCACGGCGTGAACAATGCCGTTGCCGAACTGACGCGCGGCTTGAAACTCGGCGCGGATGGCGCGTACCCCGGCGCGACCAATCTCGCAAACGAAATTGCGCGCCTGCGCGCCAACCTCACGCCGGAAGAAGGCGAGCGTTTTCGCGTCCTGGGGCGCGCCTGCGCCGCCGCGATGGAGCAGACGATCCGCGCGGTGCGTCCGGGTCAGACGGAGTATGAGATCGCGGCGCGGCTGGGACAGGAAACGCAAGCGCGCGGCGCGCAGCCCATCGTCAATCTCATCGCGACCGACGAGCGCATCTTCAGGTTTCGCCATCCGCTGCCGACCGACAAAAAACTCGACAAGTACGCGATGCTCGTCCTGTGCGGTCGTCAGGCGGGACTTGTCTGCTCAATCACGCGGCTGGCGCACTTTGGGAAATTGCCGGACGACCTGCGCCGCAAAGCCGACGCGTGCGCGCATATCGACGCGACGTTCATCGCCGCCACGCGTCCCGGCGCAACGCTAAGCAGCATTTTCCAGCGCGCAGTGAAGGCATACGCGGAAACCGGCTTTGCGGACGAGTGGCAGTTGCACCACCAGGGCGGTCCCGCCGGCTACGAGCCGCGCGAGTACCTCGCCACGCCGGCGGCGACCGATGTCGTTTTGCTGGGGCAGGCGTACTCGTGGAATCCGTCCATCACCGGCACGAAATCCGAAGACACCATTCTGGTCGGCGCGAGCGGCAACGAGGTGATTACGACGACCGCCGGGTTGCCCACGTTGTCGGTCGCGCTCGCAGACGGCAAGATGATCGCGCGCCCGGCGATTTTGGAAATCACCTAAATCTTGGAGCAAGTCATGCGAGTCCTTTTCATCGGCGGCACCGGCATCATCAGTTCGGCGTGTTCGCAGTTGGCGGTAGAACGCGGAATCGAGTTGTATCTGTTCAATCGCGGCGAGTCTAATCGACCAGCGCCGCCGGGCGCGCACGTTTTGCGCGGCGATATTCGCGATGTCGAGTCGGCGCGGAACGCGCTGGTGGGACGCGAATTCGACGTGGTGGTCGATTGGGTCGCCTACACGCCAGACCACGTTAAGCGCGACATTGAGTTATTCCGTGAGCGCACAGGACAGTACATTTTCATCAGCTCCGCGTCGGCGTACCAGACGCCGCCGGCAAATTTACCCGTCACTGAATCGACGCCGCTCGATAATCCGTATTGGAGTTACTCGCGCGACAAGATCGCGTGTGAAGACCTGCTCGTGCGGGTTTATCGAGAGCATAAATTCCCAATGACGATCGTTCGCCCATCGCACACGTACGACCAGACGATGTCGCCGATAGAAGGCGGCTATACGATGATCGACCGAATGCGGAAAGGCAAGCCGGTCGTCGTGCACGGCGACGGCACCTCACTGTGGACGCTCACGCACCATCGAGATTTCGCGAAAGGATTTGTGGGTTTACTCGGCAACGACCATGCGATCGGCGAGAGTTTCCACATCACTTCGGACGAGATATTGACCTGGAATCAAATCTACGAAATCCTCGCTCACGCGGCGGGCGCGTCAGCGCGCCTTGTCCACGTCGCATCGGAAAGCATTGCCGCTTTTGATCCGAACTGGGGCGCGGGTCTCCTTGGAGATAAGGCGCACAGCATGATCTTTGACAATACCAAAATCAAACGTACGGTGCCGAGCTTTAGCGCGACGATACCTTTCGCGCAGGGCGCTAGAGAAATGCTGGACTGGTACGATGCGGATGCCGCGCGCCGAATCGTGGATGCGAATTTTGATCGGCTGTTGGATCGCCTCATCGCCGCGTACGAGTCCGTCTTACCCAAGAAATCCTGATACGCTGCGTATCGGAGAGAATGGAAGATGACCAAACGCGAAATCATCAAATTGGTCCTCGATGGCAAGCAACCGCCGTACGTCCCGTGGTCGTTTGGATTTACCAAAGAAGCCAAAGCCAAACTCCAGCAGCATTTCGGCGCGGTCGATCTCGAAGAGGTCTTGCAGAATCATCTCCTCAAACTGGGCAGCGACATTGGTTTTTTTGAAGACCTCGACGACGATTGCGTGCGCGATGTCTTCGGCGTGGTCTGGGATCGCAGCGTCGACAAAGACATTGGCATCCCCAAGGGCTGTGTGCTGAGCGAGCCGACGCTCAAGGGCTATGTGTTTCCCGATCCGCTCGATCCGCGCTTTTTCGCCGACATTCCCGACAAGATCGCGAAATACGGCGACCGCTTTCGTGTGTTCCAAATCGGTTTTTCGCTGTACGAACGCGCGTGGACGCTCCGCGGCCTGCAGAATCTGTTGATGGATTTCTACGACAATCCAGGGTTCGTGGACGAACTGCTGAACGCCATCGCCGATTACAACATCGCGCAGATCAAGCAAGCGTGCCAGTACGACATCGACGCGGTGTACTTTGGCGATGATTGGGGGCAGCAGCGCGGCTTGCAGATGGGACCCAAGCGCTGGCGCGCGCACATTCTCCCGGTGCTCAAACGAATGTACGCAGTCGTGCGTGACGCCGGCAAATACGTCTTTATCCATTCCTGCGGCGACGTGGACGAATTGTTCGACGATTTGATCGCCATCGGCTTGAATTGCTTCAATCCCTTCCAGCCCGACGTGATGGATGTCTACGCGCTGATGGAGCAGTATCGCGGGCGGTTGACGTTTCACGGTGGGCTGTCGGTCCAGAGCACTCTGCCGCACGGGACTGTCGACGATGTCCGCCGTGAAAGCGAGCGTTTGTTGCAAGCCGGGCGCGAGGGGAATTACATCTTCGCGCCGTCGCACGATGTGACGCGCGATGTGCCGCTAGAAAATATGCTCGCGTTTATCGAGATCGCGCAAGCGCAGGGTAATGCGTAATAGACCTTATGCGAAATGACATTTTCGTCCACGAAGGGCACGAAGAACATCGAAATTTCTGCGCTTTTTCGTGACCTTCGTGTTGCTTCGTGGACAGATTTTCTTATTTCGCATAATGTCTAGTACGTTGTGCGTGAAATGTGATGCGTCATTCGTCACGTGTCACGTATCACTTTGCCAGGGGTTACATGCAGTCTCTTTGTCTTCACAGTATTGGAAACTTGCAATTGCACGATGGGCCGATGCCGTCTCCCGCCGCTGACGAGTCGCTCGTCCGCGTCACCGCGGTCGGGTTGTGCGGCTCCGACCTGCACTGGCTCGACGAAGGCGCGATCGGCGAGGCGCAGTTGAGCCAACCGCTCGTCCTCGGTCACGAATTTGCCGGCGTGACCGCGGACGGCGCGCGCGTCGCAGTCGATCCGGCGATGCCGTGCGGACAATGCGAATTCTGCCGCGAGGGCAATCCAAATCTCTGCACCGCGCTCCGTTTTGCTGGGCACAGCACGCAAGACGGCGCGCTGCGCGAGTTTGTTGCTTGGCGCGCGGGCTGTCTCTACGCGTTGCCGGATTCGCTGACCGATATTGACGGCGCGATGCTCGAGCCGCTGGGCGTGGCGTTGCACGCGATCGATCTTGGTCACGTGAAACTCGGGATGAACGTCGGCGTGTTTGGCTGCGGTCCCATCGGACTGCTGATCGTGCAACTTGCCCGCGTTGCCGGCGCGGCGACGATCATCGCCACGGACAAGCTGGCGCATCGCCTCGACGCGGCGCGCGCGTTCGGCGCGACGACGGCGCTGGAGGCGACCGGGCAGGAGTCGCGCGAAATCTTAGCGGTGACCAATGGGCGCGGTGTCGATGTCGCCTTTGAAGCGGCAGGCGATAACGCGGGAGTCGACGCGGCGATCGCGGCCGCCAAGCCCGGCGCGCGCGTCGTCCGTGTCGGCATCCCGGGCGATGACCGCACCACGTTCACCGCGTCGGTCGCGCGGCGGAAAGGATTGACGATCAAACTGTCGCGGCGGATGAAGCATACGTATCCGCGCGCCATTCAACTCGCTACGTCCGGCAAGATCGATTTGCGGTCACTCGTGACGCATCGATTTCCGCTCGCGCAATTTCAGAAAGCGTTCGCCGTCGCGCAAAAACGCCAAGGGCTAAAGGTCGTTATCGAACCGTAGGCAACATGTTTTTTCCATCCACGAAGCGCACGAAGAAACACGAAAATGAAATTGCCGTACAAGAACACAAGACCTTGAACCGCAAAGAACGCAAAGGTATAGAATTTTTCTTCGCGTTCTTTGCGTTCTTCGCGGTAAGGCTCATCCGAGTTAGGAGGGTAGCATGAGCAAACGCAAGTACGCCATCGGCGTGGACTTTGGCACCGAGTCCGGGCGCGCGGTGCTGGTGGATGTGAACAACGGAAAAGAGATCGCCACTGCCGTTTACCCGTACCAGCACGGCGTGATCGATCAAGTCCTGCCGACCAGCAAGGTTCGTCTGGAACCCGACTGGGCGTTGCAAGACCCGGAAGATTACATTCGTACCTTCAAGTCGACGATTCCGGCGGTCGTCAAACGAGCGCGCGTTGACCCGGCGGACGTGATCGGCATCGGCATCGATTTTACCGCGTGCACGATGTTGCCGGTCAAAGCCGACGGCACGCCGCTCTGCGCGCTGCCGGAGTATCGTAAGCATCCGCACGCGTGGGTGAAACTGTGGAAGCATCACGCCGCCCAGCCCGAGGCAGACAAGATCAACGCGACGGCGCGGCAGATGGGCGAGCCATGGCTCAACCGCTACGGTGGCAAGATTTCGTCGGAATGGTTCTTCTCCAAGACGCTGCAAATTCTCGACGAAGCGCCGGAGATTTACGCGGCGGCGGATCGGTTGATCGAGGCGGCGGACTGGGGGGTGTGGCAATTGACCGGCGAAGAGAAACGCAATTCGTGCACCGCCGGCTACAAAGCGATGTGGTCCAAGCGCGAAGGTTTCCCGCGCGATGAATATTTCGCCGCGCTCGACCCGCGCCTCGCGCGCGTCGTCGATGAGAAAATGTCGCGCCAGATCGATTCGATTGGCGCGCGCGCCGGCGCGCTGACGCCGCAAGCCGCGAAATGGACGGGGCTAAAACCCGGCGTTGCCGTCGCGATCGCGAACGTCGACGCGCACGTGTCTGTGCCGGCGGCAACGGTGATGGAACCGGGACGGATGGTGATGATTATGGGCACGAGCATCTGCCACATGGTGCTCGTGCCCATAATCATCACCATCCGTCCCGGTTCCATCACCGTTGCCGCCGGCACAGACACGTGCGCGTCGACGTTCGCGATCGCGACGGCAACGCCGGGTTT
>DAIDTM010000278.1 GCA_027457205.1 Anaerolineae bacterium
CTCACACGCCGATTCAATTCCCGGATGGCGCGCCGGACGCGCTGAACGCGATTCGCCCGCTGGTTGGCTATGGTCCGGACGCAATGCCGCTGGTCTACGCTCAGGTTGCGCCTGCCAGTTCATTTTCGAGCGACGCCGGAACAGACCGCAGCCACAACGCGACCTGGGACGCGTGGGTGACGACGGGACTCATCGGTCTTATCGCGTACCAGTTGCTTTTCTTGAGCATTTTCCTATACGGTTTCCGCTGGCTCGATCTGATCCGCACCGACCGGGAACGCAATGAGTTTGTAGGTTTGTGGGTCGGCTTGGGCGCAGCGGGCGCGCTCGCGACCATCGCTTTGGGTCAGCCGCTCTATCTAGGGCTGGCGCTCCCCGCCGGCAACATCGCCGCGATCGTTTTGTATTTGGCGCTGTTCGCGCTCAACGCGGGTATCCAGCCACAGTTAGGCGCGGCGCAGCGCGCGGACCAGATTTTGCTGGCGGCGCTGCTCGCCGGGTTGTTCGCGCACTATGCCGAAAGCCAGTTCGGCATCGATGTTCCACCCACGCAGACCCTGCTCTGGGTATTTGCGGGACTGCTCGTCGTGCTGGGCAGACGACTAGATACGGCGACCGCACCGGCGCTGTCGCGCGACCAAGCGCGTGAAGCGACGATGAGGCACTGGGCGGGCGACGCAGTTTACTATGCCATTGTCGCAACCATGATTCTCTCGACGCTCGTCTACGAATTTGTAACATACTCGAAAGACGTGTCCGATCCGTTGCTCATCCTGTGGCGCGGCTTGACGTTCAACCCGATTCAGAACACAACGGACTATGCCGTTCTAGGACTCGTCGTGTCGGCATGGATCGTCGCGACTCTTCTCGCGCTGTTCGAACTGGCGCGTTCAAACGCGTTCACGCCGCTGGCGGTCGCGGACGAAACTGCGCCGTCGCGCGCGGCAGCGGCTTTATCGCGAAAATCGTTTCGCGCCAAGACGTCGCGCAAGTTACAGCGCACCGCGCCAATACTGCTCGTCGCGCTGCCGATTGTTCTGACTGCGCTCTTCGCGCTGGGACTTGCCGTCCAGCTCGGCGCAGTCCAGTACATTCCGACGCCGGCGGCGCATTTGGAAACTGTGCTTGCGCTTGCCGGACAGTTGATTGGAATCGTCAATTATTACGCGTTGGCTCTCGCGATTCTCATTGGATTGACCGTCGTTGTGCTGTTCTGGGAATCCAAGCCGTTCCCGGCAGTGTGGTCAGTCAGCCGGTGGGGATCGCTTGCGCTGGTTTCTGTGGCGGCAGCGACGCTGTTGTGGATCAACGTCGTGAACCTGAATCCTATTCGCGCCGACGCCACGTATCGGCTGGGTCAGTTGTTTGATAGTCAGTCGGACCGGAATTCCGCCATCGCGCTCTACAAGCGCGCGATTCTGCTTGCGCCGGCGAACGATGCGTACTATATGACGCTGGGGCGCGCTTACCAGCAGCAATCCACGCAGGCGAACGCAACCGCCGCGGCGCAGTTCAACGCGGAGACCTCGCTGGAAGCGATTCTCTATCAGGACGACCAGCGCGTCGCCGGGTTGAATCGACTGGATTTGCTTTACGCGGCTCAGACGATGCTGCTGCGCGCGCGCGATCTTAATCCGCTCTATGCCGATCACACGATCAACTTGGCGCGCTTTTATCAGCCGGAACTGCCGGTCGATACGCCATCCAAGACCAAGCTGGTGGACTTGGCAAATCAATACTACGTCGAGGCGCAGCGTCTCAGCCCCAACAGCCCGGCGGTGTGGGACGAGCGCGCCGTTTTCGACCTGACGTTCAAGAACGATGCGGACGCGGCATTGCAGAAACTCGGCGAGTCGCTCGCGCGCGACAACCAATTTGAGCAGACGTATCTCGATCTGGGCAGGGTGTACGCGACCCAGCACGATTACAGTAAGGCAATCGTCGCGTACCAAAAGGCGCTTGCGCTGAATCCAAAATCGATGGAAGCGCAAAGCAAACTGGCGTTCCTGTACTACCAGCAAGGTCAAGACAGCGAGTCGATTCAAGCGTATCTGAAGTACATCCAGCTCGCGCCGGACGCGCAAAACATTTGGGAGGCGCACAAGAATCTCGCGCTGATCTACGAACAGACCGGCAACCTCGCCAGCGCCGCCCGCGAAGCCCAGGTCGCCGCACAGCTCGCGCCAAAAGACCTGGCGGCGCAAGTGAACGATTGGGCGAAGCAGTTGCAGTGATCGGACAAGCCCTGCTCGCTCTGGATTTGCGGTCGGCGCGGTAGAGACGAGACGCGCCACGTCTCTGCCGCGCCGCCGCGTTCAAGCCGTTCGTGCTTGCCTTCGCCCGTCCCCTGAACGTCTCCTCCGCCCCAAACGCTGCTTGCTTTTCACGCAACTTTCACAGAATCTTCACCCTCTCTTTGCTGACAAGCCCCATCGCGCGTGTTATTCTACAAACGCATTGTCGGGGAAATTGCTTCGTCAATGGCGACGGTCACACTCTGAGTCTCGCTTTCGCACCCTTACCTGGGCGATAGAAAGCGTTGTGGACGTAGAGCGTCTGCGGGCAAATCGGCCTATTCACGACCGCAGGTGCGAAATCTGGGCTGAGGAGAGAGGATTATGGAGCTAGAACAGCGGGTCAAAACACTCGAATACGAGATGAAGATTTTGAAGAACGAAGTCCAGAGAACGCTGCTGGACATTCAAGAGCAAGTCCTGGTCCATTACTACCCTACGCTCCGAGCCGAAGAGACCAAGCCATCCGAAGGAACGATCAAGGCATTGGAGGAAGTTCGGGCGCGGCAAACCCAGCCGCCCGCCGCGCCAGCTCCAACCGCCGGCGCGCCTGCCCAAGCGGCGCCGGTCATCAAGAAAATCTCGCTCGAGGAGGTCCGCAGCGCGCAGAACGAACTTGCCGCGGAATCGACGCCGCCCAACGCGGCGGTCGTCAACAAGCTGGTCGAATGGGCGAAAAAACCGGACGGCGGCGCGAACGGCAATGGGAATGGCAATGGAAATGGGAATGGGAATGGGAACGGAAACGGAAATAGCGCGGCGACGAGCGCGGAACGCGGCAGTCTCAAGCTACTGGAATGGTTGATGAACAGCGCGAATAAGGTTGGCGACGAACGCGACAGCCAGCAAGTCAATGCGGTGCTCGATGAACTGACCAAACTTAATTCGCTGGTCGGACGCGCGTCCAATATGGAAGAGGCGCTTAAACTGATCGAGGAGGCGAAGCTTGGATAAAATCATCGTCACCGCGCTGCTCATCGTCGCCGGCGTCATCTCGGCGGTGTACGTTTTCAAATCGATCTTCCCCGTGATCGCCCAGAGCAGCGACGCCATGGTGAGTATGGAGCAACAGGCGAATGGGCGATTGCAAACGCAGATTCAGATCATCCATGCGGCGCAGACCGGCTCCAACGTGATCGTCTGGGTCAAGAACGTTGGCTCCGTGACCATCCCCGCGGTCAGTTCCTGCGATTTGTTCTTTGGACCGCAGGGCAACTTTACGCGGATCCCGTACGGCACGGGCACTCCCAGTTGGCAATACGTGGTTGAGAATAGCACCAATTGGGACCCGACGACCACGATCCAAATCACCATTTCGGGCTACTCTCCACTGACCTCCGGCACGTATTATGCCAAACTGGTCACGCCGAATGGAATCTCGGACGAATTTTATTTCAGCTGGTGAACTATGGAGACCGTCATCTCAACCCTCATCGTGGCGGCGCTGATTATTCTGGCGGTCGTGGGACTGTCGCAGACCTCGCTCTCCGCGCAATCGACGATCGCCCAATCGACCGGGCTGATGCAGGAGCGCGCCGGCGACCGCGCGCGCACCAGTCTTACGGCGGTCAGCGCGCAGACCACGCCGCTGGGCGACGCCGTGCAAATCACGCTCAAGAATACCGGCAGCACCAAGTTGGCGACCTTTAACGAGTGGGATGTCATCCTTCAATATTCGGATGGAACGAGCAACCACGCGCAGTGGTATTCCTTCGGCAGCGGCGTGAATCAGTGGAGCGAACAACTTTATCAGGTGGTCCCCACTCCCGAAGCCATTGATCCAGGTATTTTCGATCCAGGCGAGGAGATGGTCGTGACGGTCAACGTCTCGCCGGCAGTGGGCATCGGGACGACGAACGTGGCGGTTGTCAGCGCGCCGAACGGCATCACCGCCTCGGCGATTTTCCAACACTAGCGCGATCTTTCAAACGACACAACCTCCTGCAGGTTGCCGACCAGTAGCAGGATGAAAATGTAGGACGGGCGGCTCGCGCAACAGTCTATTTTCAAGGGACAAATTTACCCATGGCAGCAATGGAAACGCGCAACTCGACAGCGGCGGCGCAAAAGAAGAATGGGAACGTCCAACTGCTGACTTTCAAATTGGACGATCAAGAATACGCGCTAGGCATTGCGAACGTCGTCCAAGTTGTTCGGATGGTGGCTCTGACGCGTCCGCCCAAAGCGCCGGAGTACGTGGAGGGGATGTTCAATCTCCACGGCAAGGTGATTCCGGTGATCGACGTCCGCCGGCGCTACGGACTGCCCGCCAAGCCGTACGACCTCGACACGCAGCTGCTCATTGCAACGGCAAACGATCGCACGCTGGCGATCATGGTGGACGAGGTCTCGGAAGTCTTGACGCTGTCGATGGACAGCATCGAACCGCCGGAAGCGATTGGACCGGAACTAGAGTATCTCTCCGCGGTGGGCAAGATCAGCGACCGCTTGATCTTGATCCTTGATCCCGATACGCTGATGGCGGATGCCGCCGAGCGGTCACGCCAAGTCGAAAAGATAGAGATGGCAACAGTATGAAGGCAAACTTGACGCCGCCGGCTAGAGTCTCGGCGGATGACGAACCTAAAGACGCGCGCGCCAACATGGGACCGCGCTTGTATCCGGAAAACTATGACCACTTTCACCGGACCGAATACCGTTTAGATACGCCGCATAAGGAGATCGTCCTTAGCCAAATGGATTACGAGCGTTTCCGCGAGTTTGTTCTCGAGACCATCGGACTGGATTATCCGGAAGACAAACGCTACCTGTTGGGCTGGGGACTCGACAAGGTGATGGAGGCGACTGCCTGCGCGAGTCTGGACGACCTGTATTCGCTGCTTCGCGCGGCTTCGCCCACCAGCGTCATTTGGGATCGCCTGGTCAGCGCGCTGACGGTGGGTGAGACGTATTTCTTTCGCAATAGTTATCATTTCGACGCGCTTGCCAAACACATCCTGCCGGACATTATGTCTCAGCGGGAACATTCTAGCCGGCGCATCCGGATCTGGAGCGCGGGATGCGCGACCGGTGAGGAGCCGTACTCGGTGGCGATGCTGCTGCGCGAATTGATCCCCCATCTGGAAAGCTGGAATATTTTGATTCTGGCGACTGACATCAACCGCGAAGCTCTGCGTAAAGCCAAAGAAGGCGTCTACGCGGCGTGGTCGTTCCGCGGCGTCGACAAGCGCGTCCAAGACGCCTACTTTCAGCCGGACGATCAAAAACAATTCGCCATAGCCGACGAGGTCAAACGGATGGTGACGTTTGAACACCTAAATCTGGTGGCCGACCCCTATCCGTCGCTGGCGAATAATACGAATGCGATGGACGTCATTCTGTGCCGTAATGTGACGATCTATTTCAAAGCCGAAGTAACGCGAAAGGTGCTGGCAAACCTGCACGCGTCGCTGACCGACGGCGGCTGGCTGATCCCTGGCGCGGCGGAGCCGAACATGGTCTTTTACAGCGAGTTCGAACCGCGAAATTTTCGCGGCACCACCGTGTACCAAAAGTCGGCGACGTCCAAGCGTATGCCGTCATCCGTCTGGGCTTTTCAGCCCGCCGCGATAGCCGCCGCGCCCGTTGCCGCGCCGCTGCCGGGCAAGCCGGCGGCGCGAACGACCGAACCGCCGCCGGTCAAGTTGCCGCCGGCGCGCGACGCGTACCAAGTCGCCCTCGAACTGGTACGCGCCGGCAAGATCGACGAGGCATTGGCTAAACTCTACGAAAAACTCGACCAGGACGCCAATTTCGTGCCGACCTATTACGCGTTGGGCAAAATCTACGCGAACAAGGGCAACCTGGAGCAAGCGCAGAGTTGGTGCGAAAAGGCGATCAAAAAAGACAAGCTGCACCCCGAGCCGTATTACACGCTGTCGCTGGTGTACGAACAGAACGGCTTGATCGAGATGGCGATGGATGCGCTCAAGAAGGCGATTTATCTGGATCGCAATTTCATTATGGCGCACTACAATTTGGCGCAACTCTATCAATGCCAGGGCGACGAGGCGTCGGCGCGCAAATCGTTGGAAAACGCGGCGCGCCTTTTGCAAGCCCAACCGAGAGAGGCAAAGGTGCCGGAAGGCGATGGCATAGCGGCGGGGCGTCTGTTTGAACTGATTCAAAGCGAGCTGACCTAGCGAAGGCGGATGTTGGATGAACATCAACAAACAACTCAGCGATGCGTCCGCGCAGTCCTCCGTTCAAAAAGCCGCGTCGTCCGATAAGATCAAGGCGGTGTTGGCAGAGCGGGCGCGCGCGCTCCTGAAATCGACGGAAGCGCAAACCGGCGAGACGATGCAGGTGGTGGCGTTCTCGCTCGCCAATGAAACCTACGGCATCGCCACCGAATTCGTCAAAGAAGTCCAGCCGCTGCGGAACGTGACGCCCGTACCGTGCACGCCGGATTTTGTCGTCGGCGTCGTCAACGTGCGCGGCTCGATCTATTCGGTCATGGACATTCGCAATTTCTTCGGCGCGCCGAAGAAGGAGATCACGGACTTGACCAAGGTGATCCTAGTCGACGCGGCAGGGCTGGAAGTGGGCATCGTGGCGGATGATGTGTCGGGCGCGACGAGTATCGCCGTCTCCGAGATCAAGCCGCCGCTCGCCGCGCAATCGGCGGCGAAAGACGAATTCATTCAGGGCGTTACGCCCAAGATGCTTATCATCCTGAATCTGGAAGCGCTCTTGCGCGACAGCCGCATCATCGTTCGTCAAGAGGTTGAGTAAGAAGGCGGTGCGGAGCGAAGCGAAGCGAAGTCGAGCGGTGCGGAGCGAAGCCAAGCCGAAGCCGGCAACCGCGTCTCTCCCTGTTCCTCCCAGTCGCACGGGAGGAATCGCAAACACCTGCGTCGTGATGTCGCTGCACTATCGGCGACAAGCAGGTGTTTGCGAAGGGTGAGATTGGCAAAAGATCAATTCAAGAACACAGAAACGTGGAGGTCTCGCCGTGAATGCTCTTGACAACATCAAACTAGGCACGAAGCTGATCGGAAGTTTCTTGATCGTCGCGCTAATCGTCGCGGTGGTGACGGGAATGGGCTATGTCAACTTGCGGTCGGTCAATGCAGCGACGATCCGACTGCATGATCTTATTCAGCCTCAAAGGAGTAAGCCGAAATGAACGGACTAAACAATCTCAAAATCGGTGTCAAACTGATCATCGGCTTTGGCGCTGTAGCACTTATTATCGTGGCAGTTGCTGTGCTGGGCTATATGAACATGAAGTTCTTCACTAATGGCATGACCACGATTTACTCAGATGGCACCCAACCAATTGAGTATTTGGGCAACGCTGAAGCGGCTATACTCCAATTACGTGGAGATGATCTGCACTTTATTCTCGTGCCGGATGATCGCGATCTTAAAGAGAAAGACATGTCTACGGATATTGAGAGCATCAACGAAGCGATGAACCAGTATCGCGCGACATCTTTGTCTAGCGAAGAAAAGAACGGGTTGGCCAAGTTCGACGCCGCGCTGACTGACTACGAAGCAGCCATCGCGGATGTGGTTAAGCAAACCAAAGCCGGCAACGAGCCGGCAGCCGTGCAAAGCATGCGGAGCGGCGGTGCGGGATCCAATTCTAGAAAAGCGGTTGTTGCCGCGATCAACAATCTGATTGATATCCATTCAAAGAACTCGGCAGCGCTTGCTGAAGAAGGGGATCGGACGTTTGTCAGCGCGACAATCCAGACATTTGCGATGACTATGATTGCCCTCATCGTAGCCGTCGCGCTTGGAATCGTAATAACGCGCAGCATCACGGGACCGCTGGGGCAAGCGACTCGGGCGGCGCGACATATCGCGGAAGAGGACCTTCAGGGCTTGACGAATGCGCTGGACGCACTAGCCAAAGGCGATGTGAGTCAGACCCTCTCCGTATCAGCGCAGCAACTCGAAACAAAATCGCGCGATGAAGTTGGGCAGATGATGAACGCGTTCAACGCGATGATTGCGCGTTTGCAAGATTCAGGACGCGCATTCGATGAAGTGAGCGCGCGACTACGTGGGCTGGCTAACGAGACCCGAGTGCTCACCCAATCGGCGTTGGACGGGAAATTGGCGACACGCGCGGACTCGAGCAAATTTCAGGGAGAATATCGTCAGACCGTTCAAGGAATCAACGACACGCTCGATGCGCTAATTCACCCGCTCCAAGTCGCGGCAGAATATGTCGACCGTATCAGCAAGGGCGAGATTCCAACTCCAATCATCGAGGACTATAAAGGCGATTTCAACGGGATCAAAACCAACTTGAACAATTTGATCGCGACACTCAAGATGCGCGATGCCGATCTACAAGGAATCATCGGAGCGATTAGAGATGGAAATCTGAGTACGCGTGTCGAGACGAGTAAATATTTCGGTTACGACAAAAAGTTGATGGATGACATTAACCAGATGTTGGAGACGATTGTTGCGCCGATCAACGACACCACCGGCATTCTGGCGCAGGTCGCGCGCGGCGATCTGACAGTGAAGCTGAACGGCAATTTTCGCGGCGACTATGCGACGCTGAAAAACAGCATCGAGTCGATGGTCAGTGGACTGAGAGGCACTGCCGAACAAACCCAGGCAGGCACAGTCAGTATGACGTCCGCTACCGCGCAGATTCTCGCTTCATCGACCCAGATGGCAAGCACGACGCGCGAACAAGCTAGCGCGGTCAACGAGATCACCAGCACCATTCAAGAGATCAGGGCGTCCGCCGAGCAGGTGGCGCAGCGCGCGCAAGGCGTCGCCGAAAGCGCCAACCACGCGGCGCAAGTGGCGAAGCAAGGCGCGGGGGCGGCGAACGAATCGCTCACCGGGATGGAAGACATTCGCGGCAAAGTCGAAGCCATCGCAGAGAACATTCTGGCATTGTCGGAGAAGACGCAGCAGATCGGCGACATCATCGATACGGTCTCGGATATTGCGGGACAGTCGAACATCCTGGCATTGAACGCCGCCATCGAAGCCGCGCAGGCGGGTGAAGCCGGCAAGGGCTTTCGCGTGGTGGCGGATGAGGTGCGGACGCTGTCCGAGCAATCGCGGCAGGCGGCAGCGCAAGTGAAAGTGATCCTGGGCGACATCCAGAAGGCGACGAATCTGGCGGTGATGGCGACCGAGCAAGGGACGAAGGGCGTGAATGCCGGCAGCGAATTGGTCAGCCGTACCGCGCAGACCATCGGCGAACTAGAGAAAGTGGTCGTCGAGTCGGCGCAGGCAGCGCAGCAGATTGTGGCAGGAGTGGAGCAGCAGACGATTGGGCTAGACCAGATCGCGATTGGGATGAATGACATCAACCAGGCAGCGCAGCAGAGTGCGGCGGGGGCGCAGCAATCGCAGAAGGCGGCGCAAGACCTGACGCAATTGGCGGAGCAGTTGAAGGGCGCCGTCGCACAATATCGGATGTGAAAACTCTCTATTTTACAGCATTGAATTCGCGCGAGGGTATCTAGTCAGCAACCTGCGGGAGGCTGAGCAGTACCCTGGAGGGAAGATAGGATGACCCGTACCAATTCGATCCAATTCAAATTTGTGCTGTGGGCAGGGTTCTGTTTCTTGCTGGCAGAAGCAGCGTTCATTGCTCTTTCGGCGCTCTCTGTTCGCAATAAACTAGCGCAAGCCGGTCAGGACCAAGTCATGACTGGGATCGATATCGCGCAGTTGGGCGGAATCGCCGTCATCCTAGCCATCGCTGCCATGATCGTCGTCTGGTTCTTGACGAGACAGATGACGAATCCGGTCGGGAGAATCATTCAAGCGGTAGAAGCCATGTCACGCGGCGATTATACTATCGCGCTGGATGTAACCGACCGGGACGAAATCGGACAACTCGCCAGCGCGGTCCTGGCGATGCGAAATCAGCTCAAGACCAAAGCGCAAGCCGACCAAGCGTCGCTTGACGTGCTGAAGCACGAGCGCAATGTCTTCCGCCACATCTTGGACAGCTTGCCCGATTCAATTTACACCAAAGATCTCGAAGGTCGCTTTACGTTCGGAAATGCCGCGGAAGCGCGCACGCTCGGCGTCCAGTCCATGAACGATGCCATCGGCAAGACGGTCACAGAATACTTTCCCAAGCCCGTCGCGGAGAAGATGACCGCCGACGATCGTCGCGTCATGCAAACCGGCGAAGCGATGGTCGATGTCGAGGAGCGACTGACCAATCACGTCATCGGCGAATCGCGCTGGCACGCCATCACCAAGTTGCCCCTGTGGGATAGCCACGACAAAACGGTTGGCATCATCGGCATCAATCACGATATTGAGAAACGCCGGCAGGCGGAAGAGGCGCTGGGAAGAGAACGCAACTTGCTGCGAACGCTCATCGATACTTTGCCGGACCGCATCTGGGCGAAAGACATCGAAGGGCGGTACAGTCTGGTGAATCCCACCTTCTTGCATCACCTCGGTAAACCGGTCGATCAGGTCCTGGGAAAGAAGAATAGCGATATGTGGCCCCCCGACCTCGCCGCCAAGTACGATGCGACCGATCAGGCGCTCTTCCAGTCCGGGCAAAACATCAACGGCAAAGTAGAACCCATCATCGATGCGGCGGGCAATCGACAGTGGACTATGATTACGAAGGTACTTCTCCGTGACAGCCAAGGTCAAGTCGTCGGAATGGTAGGGATGGGACGTGATGTCACCAAAGAGATAGAGCAAGAGCAAACGCTTGTGAAGGAACGTGACGCGCTGCGGGAGATGGTCAAGCGATTGCAGTCGAGCGCCGTCCAGGTCACGGCTTCATCCTCACAGATTCTGGCGTCGTCGACCCAGATGGCGAGCACGACGCGCGAACAGGCGAGTGCAGTCAACCAGATCACCAGCACGGTCGAGGAGATCAAAGCATCGGCGGTCCAAGTGGCGCAGCGCGCCCAGAGCGTCGCCGAACGTGCGGCGGTCGCGGCGCAAGCCGCGCAAAAAGGCAGGGAAGCGGTCAGCGCCGCCATCGGCGGGATGGAGAACATCCAGGAGAAAGTCGAAGTCATCGCAGAGAACATTCTGGCGTTGTCGGAAAAGACGCAGCAGATTGGCGACATCATCGACACGGTCTCGGACATTGCGGGTCAATCGAACATCCTGGCGCTGAATGCGGCGATTGAGGCGGCGCAGGCAGGGGAAGCGGGCAAGGGCTTTCGCGTGGTGGCGGATGAGGTGCGAAACCTGTCGGAGCAATCGCGGCAGGCGGCGGCGCAGGTAAAGGTGATTTTGGGGGACATTCAGAAGGCGACGAATCTGGCGGTGATGGCGACGGAGCAAGGGACGAAAGGTGTGAATGCGGGGAATGAGTTAGTGAATCGGACGGCGGAGACGATTGGGGAGTTGGCGCAGGTGGTGGAGGTGTCGGCGCAGGCGGCGCAGCAGATTGTGGCGGGCGTGGAGCAGCAGACGATTGGGTTGGATCAGATTGCGATTGGGATGAACGACATCAACCAGGCGGCGCAGCAGAGTGCGGCGGGAGCGCAGCAGTCGCAGAAGGCGGCGCAAGACCTGACGCAATTGGCGGAGCAGTTGAAGAGCGCCGTCGCACAGTACAGCACGTGAGAACAAGAACAAGATCGCCGGAGTATCATGTGGATAGGCGGACCCGTTTCCTTCTGACACTGGGTAGTTTCATTCTCTACATGCTGATGTTCATACTTACCCATCCATTTGAGGGAGACATTGCTGGAATGTGGAGTACTTTGCCAGCCGTGATCGGCGGATGGTTCCTGGGGATGGAGGCAGCTTTTGTCATTGGGCTACTCACTCTGCCGTCTAATTACGCAGTCTATCATCTCGTCAATTCTACCGGATCTGATGTACTCCCGATTTATGTGGTTGGAACAGTCGGCACGATTGTCATCGGCATGGCAACCGGCTGGGTGAAAAATCTTCTCGATCAGGTCAGGCGTCAAGCGCGACAACTGGAACAGGAGCGTGCGATTCTTCAAAAAGAGATCGCCAAACGCGAGGAGATAGAGCAAGCATTGCGCCAAGCCAAAGCCAACCTAGAAACAACCGTGATGGAACGCACTGCTCACCTGCATGCCGAACTGGCGGAGCGCAAGCGCGCGGAAGAGCAGACTCGCCGGAAGAACACAGAGCTGGCGACGCTTAATCGGATCGGGCAGGCGCTTGGCAAATTGGCAAAGCCGGCTGAAATTCTTGGGCTCATTGATGAGATGGTTGAGCAACTATTCGATAATCGAAATCTGTATATCGCTCTGTACGACGAAGTTAGCCAGTACGTGTCTTTTCCAGTTTACCGGATGGATGGAGAAACCCAGCCATCCACGCCGGGGCGTCCCTTTGGCAACGGGCTGACCGAATTTGTTATACGCAGCAAAGCTCCCTTGCTCCTCTCTGATCATATGGAGGAAGCTATTGCGGAACTTGGTATTGCACCTATCGGGCGCGTGGCGTACTGCTATCTGGCTGTGCCAATGTTGATCAATGACCGAGCCATCGGGGTGATCGCGGTTCAGGATTATAAGAGAGAGCATGTTTATTCCACCGACAACGTAGAATTGTTGTCCACTATTGCATCCCAGGCGGCGGTTGCGATTGAGAATGCCCGCTTATTTGCCCAAGTCCAACAAGAGTTGGCGGAGCGTGAGCGGGCGGAGGAACGCTTGATCCATAACGCGCTGCATGATCCGCTGACGGACTTGCCGAATCGTGCGTTGTTCATGGACCGTTTGAATCACGCATTGGAGCGCGCCCAACGGCGTCCGGACTATATGTTTGCCGTCCTCTATCTTGACCTGGATCGCTTCAAGGTGGTCAATGACAGTCTGGGACACGACATTGGAGACAAGCTGCTGGTCGAAAGCGCCCACCGCCTATCGGCATGTCTGCGGACGGCAGACACCGTGGCGCGTGTGGGCGGCGATGAATTCGTGATCTTGCTGGAGGACATTCAGGACCTGACCGAAGCGACCCAGATCGCCGAACGAATCCAGCACGATCTCGCGCTGCCCTGTGAACTAGACCAGCACAAGGTGTTTGTTTCGGTCAGTATCGGGATCATCCCGCGGACGAATGAACACCAGCGGGCAGAAGAGCTCCTGCGCGATGCGGACACGGCGATGTACCGCGCCAAATCGCTGGGCCGCGGACGCTACGAGGTCTTTGACCGTACGATGCGCGATCGGGCAATGACACGCTTGGACTTGGAGAGCGACCTGCGGATGGCGCTGGAGCGGCAGGAACTCTTCATTCACTATCAACCGATTGTATCGCTGCGCACCCGGCAGCTGGTTGGTTTTGAGGCGCTCCTGCGCTGGCAGCATCCCAGCCGCGGGCTGGTTTTGCCGGCGGAGTTCATTCCGGTCGCGGAAGAAATCGGTCTCATTGTGCCGATCGGTTACTGGGTGCTTTTGGAATCGTGCCGCCAGATGCGGGAGTGGCAGAAACAGTTTCCACAGGATCCCCCACTCACGATCAGCGTCAATTTTTCGGCGAAGCAGTTCACGCACCCTGATTTGGTCCAAAAGATCGCTGCGATCCTGCGGGAGACCGGATTAGACGCCAGCAGTCTGAAGGTGGAGCTGACGGAGAGTATGATCATCGAAGATTCTGAAGCGGTCACTGCTGCGCTCGCGCAGCTGCGTACTCTGGGCGTCCAAGTTCAAATTGACGATTTCGGCACGGGTTATTCGTCGCTAGGTTATCTGCACCGCCTTCCGATCGATACGCTCAAGATCGACCGCACGTTCATCGGCAAGATAGGGAGCAATGGGACGGGCGTAGAAATCATCCGCACAATTCTGACGCTGGCGCACGATCTGGGCATGAAGGTGATCGCAGAAGGAGTCGAAACGGTCGACCAGCTGAACCGGCTCCTCGGATTGAACTGTGAGTACGGACAAGGGTACCTCTTTGCCAGACCGGTCAACAGCAGAGCCGCCGCCGAGTTGATTCAAGTCTTGTCCACGGTGGGATGAGCGGAGGGTCTCCGTGTTGAGCGAATGAACCCTTGCGAGCGACCCGCGTGCCTAACAGCGACAAGCGCGCGGCGATCGTAAAAGGAAACCGCGGGTTGGCGCGCCGCGCTGTGGAAAGGTACCGCCGCACGACGCTCGCTGTGAGCGGAGCTTACATCAGGAGGAATCGATGAACGTGTATCAAGACGTCTTGGCATTGATCACTCCCTATTTCAACAGTCCTACTGCCGCGGAGGTATTTTTGGTTCGGCAGTGTCAGTCCCATCTGCAACGCGAGCCAGCGCAGCTGGCTGCTCACGATCTGCCGAACCTTGCCAAGTGGGCGATGGTTTCCGGCGGACTCCAAATCGGCAAAGATAAAGCCGTGGAAATGAGCGACAAGATTCTGGCGTTGCGCCGGTCCATGGGCGCAGCCTCCCCGCGTGACCGGATGGATGGCGGCAGCTTTAGCTTGTAAAACTGAGTCGTGGAGCGGCTATGTTCACCTTAGATGACGACATTATGCGGCAATTGCGCGCCACGTTCAAAGTGGAAGCCGCGGAGCACATTCAGGCGATCAATCGCGTTCTCTTGACGCTCGAAAAGAATCCGGAGGACAAGGAACGCGCGGCGCTGCTGGAAGAAATTTTCCGGGAAGCGCATAGTCTCAAAGGCGCGGCAGGCGCGGCGGACTTGGCAGATGTGGAAGCTACCGCGCACAAGTTGGAAAGCATATTCGCCGCGGCGAAAGCCGGCAAGATCACGCTCACGCGCGATCTCTGCGACGTCCTCTATGCCGGCGTCGCCGCGGTCGGCGTCATCGTCGATACCGCACTGGACGGCAAACCGCACGGACTCGATCTGGCGCAACTGCACGCGCGCTTGGACGCGGCGGAGCACGGGCAGGCGTTTCTCGCCGCCGATGCCGCGCCGCCTACGCCGGTCCAACTGCCGGCAGAGCCCATCGCCAGCGCGCCAGTCGAAACGCCGGCGGCACACGCCGCGCCGGTCCAACTGACGGTAGAGTCTATCGCCAGTGCGCCAGTCGAAACGCCGGCGGTACAAGCCGCGCCGGTCCAACTGCCGGCAGAGTCTATCACCAGTGCGCCAGTCGAAACGCCGGCGGTACAAGCCGCGCCCGCGCACGTTGCGCCAGCGGCGATCCGTTCGATCAACGAGACGAAAGTGGAATCGTACAAGGGCGAAGAGCGCCGCAAGCGTTCCACCGCCGGCGCGGCGAACGAAGACACGATCCGCGTCGCCACGAGCAAGATCGATTCCCTGATGACGCAGGCGGGCGAGCTGCTCGTCGCCGGTCTCAAGATCGATCAGCGTTTGCACGAGATCGAGCAAATCGGCAACGCCATCGGCGAGTGGAATCGCGAATGGCTGGAGGCGCGCGCCGCGAACAGCAGTCTGCTGCGCGATGCCGAGCGCGAATCGCTGCGTCCGCTCGTTAAATTGCTGGACCAGAGTCAGGAGCGGCTGCGTACGCTTTCGATTCAGCTCGGCGAATTGCAGCGCGGCTTTTCCGGCGACGCGCTGCATCTCTCCCGCATCACCAACGATCTGGGCGAAGGCGTGATGAAAGTCCGCATGTTGCCCGTCTCGACCGTCTTCGACGCGTTTCCGCGGCTGGTGCGCGATCTCGCGCGCGAGAGCAATAAAGAGATCGAATTGCAGATGGAGGGAACGGAGACCGAGCTGGACCGCAAGATGCTGGAGGAGATGAAAGACCCGCTTTTGCATTTGCTGCGGAACGCGGTGGATCACGGCATCGAGAAACCGGACGAGCGCGAACGCGCCGGCAAGCCGCGCGCCGGCACGATCACGATCAAGGCGTTCCAGAAAGGCAACAACATCGTGATTCAAGTCGCCGACGACGGCGGTGGCATCAATCGCAGCAAGGTCAAGCAGTCGGCGCTGAAAAACGGCTTGATCAGCGCGGACGAGTTGAACACGCTGAGCGATGACGAGGCGGTGCGGTTGATCTTTGCGCCAGGGCTTTCCACCAGCGCGATGATTACCGACCTCTCGGGTCGCGGCGTTGGAATGGACGTCGTGCGCCGAAACGTCGAAGCGCTGCAAGGTCAAGTCGACGTTGAATCCACGCTCGGTCGCGGGACCACGATGTCGTTGACGCTGCCGTTGACGCTGGCGACGACGCAGCAACTACTGGTGCAGATCGGCAATCAAACGTATGGCATTCCCATCTCTGCCGTCGAGCGCATCCAGCGCGTCCAGCCGAAGGACATTGGCGCGGTGCAGGGGCGTCAAGCCATCCTGGTAGACGACGAGCCGGTCTCGCTGGTACGATTGGCGCAAGTGCTGGAACGCCCGGCGACGGAATTGCAAACCAACGCAGACGATAAAGTGCCAACCGTCATTCTCGGTTCTGCCAAACGACGCATCGCGTTTCTGGTGGATGCGGTCGTCGGGCAGCAGGAAACGGTCGTCAAGAGTTTGGGCAAGCAGCTGGCGCGCGTGCGTAACGTGGCAGGCGCGACGATCCTGGGTACCGGGCAGATCATCATGACGCTCAACCCGTCCGACCTGATGAAATCCGCGCGCAGCATTGAAGGGCGCGGCGCGGCGGCGGTGTCACCGCGCGCCGCCGCGAGCGTCAAGAAAGCCAAGCAGACGACGGTGATGGTGGTCGACGATTCGCTGAGTACGCGTACGCTGGAAAAGAATATTCTGGAAACCGCCGGCTACCAAGTCGTCGTCGCGCCGGACGGGATGGAAGCGCTGAATCTTCTGAACTCGAACGGCGGCTGCGACCTGATCGTTTCCGACGTGATTATGCCGCGGATGACCGGCTTTGATTTGACGGCGGCAGTCAAGCGCGACCCCAAGCTTAAAAAGATTCCGGTGGTCCTCGTGACCTCGCTGGATTCGCGCGCGGACAAAGAGCGCGGCATCGAGGTCGGCGCGGACGCGTATCTGGTCAAGAGCAATTTCGATCAATCCAATCTACTGCAGACGATTGGACAGTTGATCTGAAAACCTGGAGCATCCTGTGATCCGAGTACTCGTTGTCGACGATTCGGCGGTCTTGCGCCAGAGCACCCGTTTTATTCTGGAAAGCGACCCCGACCTTCAAGTCATCGGTGAGGCGACCAACGGCGCGGATGCGGTCAGTATGGCGGCGCGGCTGCACCCCGACATCATCACGATGGACATCCGAATGCCCAAGATGGGCGGTTTGCAAGCCATCGAAGAGATCATGGCGGAGACGCCCGCGCCGATCATCGTGGTGACGAGCGCAGACCTCGAACGCGAAATGGGACTGTCCGCGCAAGCCGCCAAGCTGGGCGCAGTGATGGTGATGCAGCGACCGCACGGCGTAGCGGTGCCGGCATTCCAGGACTATGCCGTCAAACTGATCGAGCAAGTGAAATTGATGAGCACGGTCAAGGTGGTACACCGCGTCAAGAACAAGCCCGCGCCGCCAGACACGGCAGGCAAGCTGCCGTCGCTGACGTTGCCCAAGTCCGCCAAGACCGAAATCATTGCCATTGGTTCATCGACCGGCGGTCCTGCCGCGCTGCACAAGATCCTCAGCGCGATGCCGGCGAACTTGGCAGTGCCCATCGTCATCGTCCAGCATATTTCGTTTGGCTTTGTCCAGGGATTGGCGGAATGGTTGAACGACGCGTCTCCGCTGAATGTCAAAGTCGCCCAAGCCGGCGAGAAGATACAGCCCGGCACGGTCTACCTTGCGCCGGACAATCACCACATGTTGGTCGACCGATTGTCCCGAATTGCGCTCAGCCCGACCGATCCCATTGGCGGACATCGCCCAGCGGTAACCGCGCTGTTTGAATCGGTCGCCCGGTCTTTTGGTCCGGCGGCGATTGCGGCGATCTTGACGGGCATGGGCTCGGACGGCGCGGTCGGGATGAATACG
>DAIDTM010000279.1 GCA_027457205.1 Anaerolineae bacterium
TGCGATCAATCCGCGGATCCTGCAGAGCAGCAAAATGTTGGGTAATCGTCTGACCAGGCTTGGGCGACATGAGACTCCTCCTTTTGGAAGCCCATTATCGCACAGCCACTTACTCAAGCCAATTAAGATGCGATTGCCCTACGGTAGCACCGTAGTTCCCAACACTGCGTAGCGCATCAGCGACAGCACACCGAGTTCGACGAGCGCAAGAATGACGGCGACGGCGAACGGGTTCAGCGCGTCGCGCCACGTTGCCGCGCTGCCTTCTTTGCCCGAGATCGATAGCACAAAAACCATGTTGATCATCGCGATCAGGATGACTGTCGCACCGCTCGTGACAATCGCCAGCGGCCAATAGAACAATCCGATCTCCGAATAGTTCATCAGGAAGAGGACCGCCATCACGCCGAGTCCGCCCAGAAATTGTTTCCAGGTTCCGATTACGGGACGTGTGTCGTTGTCGCGCCAGAGTGTCGAGTTCACGACTGGCGTCATAATTCCGCCGAACGCGAGACCACACAGCAGCCCGGTCGCCAGGCGCAGTTCCAAACGCGGCGCGTACAGGTACGGCACGACCGGCGCGTTCTGGTGCAGGTCATACAGAAAAGCGTTGACGCCGTCCGCGCCCATAACCGCGACGAAGATCACCAGGTACAGCAGCATCGGAAAGAGCGGCATTCCCTTCGCGCGTCCGCGTCCGATCGCGTTGATGTAAAGCCACGTGAAGATAAAGCCGACATAGATGCCAAAGTCGCGCGCTTCCAGCGGCAGCTTGGTCGGCTGCGCCGGATCGATCAGCGCATAGCCCGGCAGATTCGCGCGCAAGAACGCTTCGCCCGGAAGCGTCGTTCCACCCAAAAAGTACGAGTGGCTGGGACGCTGCGGTCAGATGCCGAAGCAGACGCTCTGGAGTTTGTCCGTCATCGACCATGGGGCGACGACAAACACGGCGACGAGCGCCAGCAGAAACGCCGGCGCGATCCACGCGGCGATTTTCAATCGTTGGATGCCTACCATTTCATTTTCCTTGATTCAGCGCGGCTTGATGCGCTCTGCCGCGCTGGTACTGCGACTCGGCTTGTGCGCGCGCGTCGCGCATCGCCTCTTCTAAATACGGATACGCCAGCCAAACCGATCCGAGACCGAACAGCGCGCCGGTGATGCCGCGCAGCAGGTAATCGCTTTCGTGCGCCGGCAGAAAGGGGAGGATCACGATCGGGCTGGTAAAGAGCTGCCAGAATCCGTCGATTGCCATCGGCGCGATAAAGAGCAGATAGACGCGCCAGTTGAGCGGCTTGAGGCGCGTCCGCACCACCGCGAACAAAATCGATCCGAGCAGAAGCGTGGTGTAGATCGCCGCGTCGCGTTCGCACCACGCCATCTTGAAACCGAGTTGCGGATTGCCCAGGAAATCGCGCCAGTAGAACGCGTCGCTGGCGGGATTGGTTACGCCCAACGCGCTCTGGAGTTGCGCCGTCGTATAGACTGGCTGCGCGCCGAAAAAGAAATAGGAGCGATACGCCAATTGGTGGCAGGTGAGACTATACGCCCGGTAAATCGCATCGGCGGGACCAGTAATGCCGAGATGCAGCAATACCGGCGCGAGAAACGGCAGTCCATCGAAAATGCCAAGTGCCAGCGTGACGAGCAGCAGCCAGTGCTGCGTGATAAAGACGACGAGCCGGTCGACGAAGAGAATGAGATGGCGTTCTAACGGCGTGATTTGTCTGGGCGCGATGGTCATTTGGGCGAATCCTTCCAATTTGGAAACGACGGCGATTAAATTCCGGTCAGCGGTGAATGTGAGACGCCACAGCTGACCGCTGGATACGCGCGGCTGTCGGCGACGGATGTCGAATCGAGCGTCGAGGCAGAGATGAACGTGGAAAATGCCTGGCGGGAGACGAGAAAGGCAAGCGCGACAACAGGAATCGCGAACGCAAATGGACGCGGATGAAATGAGATGCTAATTGGTGCGACGCTCCTAGCGGACAACTGTGGCGATTATACTCTAAAGCGATAGGAGCGTCAATAAATTGTCACGGCGCGCGCACGGTTGTTGCCAAGTCGTTCGGCGATTCAGCCCACAGTTCACGCCGCAGGACGATCATCCGGCTAGCGGTACTGATACGTCAGGATGAAATTGACGTGGCGACCGTTGGGTAAACCCATCCCAGAGACCGTGTCGCCGGGTTCGTCTTTCGTTGTCGCAAAGTAGATGCCATTCTGCAAATTGGGATTCATACTTGCCCACAGCGGACAGGTCACCGCGCCGGTCGCGTCGGTTGTGACCATCGCCGGGGCAGCGCCCGAATCGCGTCCAACCCAGTCGATGACAAACTTGACTCCGGCGGCAGGTGTGCCATCGGCGCGGGATGCTTTGAAATAAACGTGGTGGTCGTTGCTCGACTGTCCGGGGTCTTGAAGCTGCACTGCTATTATCCGCCACGCCTGCGGCGCGTCGATTTGTTTCACTCTCACGCCCAACGTGTCCAGGCGCGGGTCCCACTGTACGCCCGGCGGCGGCGGCGGTATCGATACGGTCACCGTCGCGCTCAACTCTCGGGTCGTCCCGTCCAAGAAAGCGACGCTCAAGGCATACGTCGTCGTTTGCAGCGGCGCGACCACTTGGGTCCCGTGCGCGACGACGCCCTGTCCATTCAACGAAATATCGCTCGCTCCATCGACGTGCCATTCGAGCGTGGACGACGCGCCCGTGAAGATGCTCATCGGTGTCGCCAAAAAAGAAAACATCGGCGCAGGCGGCGCGCCGCCATCCCAGCTAAACAGACGCACGAACGGCGGAATCGCCGCCACCGCGTTCGTCGTCAGAGTTTTGTCGCCCAGCACGCCGCCCCACCAATCGTCTGCGCCCCAGCCGCCTTCGATCCACGGTGTGATGCTGAACACGTAATCGGGCAATGGCTCACCGTTCGATAGTTTTCCCATCCTGAACCAGTCGAACATCTCGGTGTGATAGCGCGCGTGATACGGCTGTGACACCGGCGGATAACGATTGTCCTGCGACGCACCGTATTCCCAGCCGCCTTCGCCGCCGCCAATCGGGATGACGACTCCCAAATAGTCCATCATCCAATGCGCGATGTCGAGGAACGCGAGCACGCCGACATTGTCCTGAAAAATGGTCTCGCCCGGATGGTCTTGCTGGTTGCGCGCGTCGTACGGATACGCCGGCGGATGGTTCGCTCCGTAGTTGTGCTGAACGAAGAATGCTTTCTGCCATACCGGACTGTCCTTGCCTGCGGCATTCACGGCGGCTTGAAATTCTCCGCGGTTAAGACACTGGATGCCCGGAAAGCCGCCCGCTTGGTAAACCAGATTCGCCTTCTCGCCCCAGCGCGCTCCAAAGATGCCTGCCGCGTCCGAAGGCGGCGACGGGTAATGATTCCACTCTCGAATGTCGCCCGGCTCGTTGTAAATTTGAACGTACGGCGGCGCGCCGATTGCCTTGAGCGCGTTGACGTATGGCACAGGATCGAATGGCTCGTCCAGCTTCTTGCCGATGCGCACTACCGGCAGGATGCCGGCATCCCAGCACGCCTTCGCGGCGCGCCCCGCCTGCAGCTCATCCTGGGCGAAAATCATCGTCCACTTGCAGTGGATCGACGACAAGTGCGGAACGGTGTTGCTGATGGTCGTGTCCCGTAGATCGATGTTGAAATGCAATCCGCGTCCATTGTCCTGCGCGGGACGCGGATACGTTTTCAGATGTGCGGTGTTCTCCGGCGTCAAAACAATGGTGGGCGGGCGCGTGGGTCCGCCGGGTGGCGCGGGGACGACCGTCACCGTCGCGGTCAAGTCTTTCGTCGTGGTATCGGCAAAGACGACGTGCAGCGTGTAGGTGGTCGTCTGCGTCGGCGCGACGACCTGGGAGCCGCTGGCGGCGACGGGTTGCCCGTTCAGCGAGACCGCGCTTGCGCCTTGCGTTGTCCATACGAGCGTCGCCGACGCGCCGGTGGTGATGGTGTTCGGAGTCGCCGAGAACGATGCGCTTTGCGGCGGCGGTACGGCTTGCACCGTCACGGTCGCGGTCAAGTCTTTGGTGCTGTTATCGAGGAAAACGATGTGGAGGGTGTACGTCGTCGTTTGCGCTGGCGTAACGGTTCGCGTCGCGTGTCCGGTCACGCCCTGACCATCCAGATACACTGCGCGCACGCCGTCAACGTCCCATTTCAGTATCGCCGATTGTCCAGCGGAAACGGTGGCTGGCGTGACGGAAAACGAATAGGTTGGTCCGGTCGATGGAGTTACCGTGACGGTCGCGGTCAGGTCTTTTGTACTGCCATCGAAAAAAACGAGCTGCAGCGTGTAGGTGGTCGATTGAGTTGGGGTGACGGTTTGCGTCGAGTGTCCGGTCACGCCCGTGCCATCCAAGTAAACCGCTTGAACTCCGTCGACATCCCACTTCAAGGTTGCCGATTGCCCGGCAGTTATCGTGTTCGGAGTAGCGGAGAAAGAGTAAGTGGGCTGTGACGGCGATGTCAGCACGGGCCACGGTCGGGGCGTCACCAGACCGCCGCCGACCGATGCTACATAGTTCGCCAGCAGGTCGATCATACTGTCCAGGTCAAACGAGGGCCAAGCGTAGTCGCCCCACTGGAACACCGTCGCGCCGAGAACGTACGGGTCTTGGAGCAGTAGCGCGTCGTACGCCTTGAGGATGTCGAGATACGCTTGCGGAGTGATTTTGCCGCGCCAGCCGCCGGTGTGCGGATCGCCGTTGTCGTCCAGTCCGGCTTCGGTGATGACGACCGGCTTACGCGCGGTCGCGGGCAGCGCTTGTTCGAACGCGCGGTATCCACCCCAATCTTTCTGCCCGTGCGTAGTGCTGTAGTATTCGTGGAACGCGTGAACGTCCGCGGCTGCCGCCGCATCGGCAAGGTACGGAATGATCGCGCTTTGAATGTCCGGTGTGGGATTGCCCGTCGACCACGAAAAGCCGGCGACGAGTTCGCCTTGCGCGTGCATCAACTGCGCGAATCGAACGTACCACGCGTTCAGCGCCTTGGCGTCGTCAACCGATTTGACGATGGGTTCGTTGATGCCTTCCCACAGGATGCCGCGCCCGTGCATCTTGTTCAGCGTGTCGCCAAGTTCTTTGAAGAACGCATCGGCAGCGCCGTGATAGTCCTGGTTGGTGTACTGCCGATACACGATCACCGCGTTGGGGCAGCGCCGGCTAATCTCATCGATGTTGATCTCACTCGAAAAGTTGAACACCTTGACGACGCCGGGCTGCATCTTTTGGAGAATGTCGAACGCGCGGTTCGGGTACGCGCTGAGATGGATCGAGATTTTTGAAGGCATGGTGGGACATCTCCATTTTCCTCTCGTGTTTTCAGGGCGAGGGCGTGGGCGGCAGTTGGACCGGCGGCGTCACCGTGATGCTCTGCGTCCCGATGTGATCTTGGAGCCAGACGGCTTGCTCGCGCACCAATCCCGCCCAATAGTTGATCGTTTGCGGCGTCTTGAGCCGGATGACGCCGGTGACTATGACGATCTGCCCCGGCGCAAGCGGCGCGCCCAAACCCCAGCGGTATGGATGATCGATGCCGGTGCGCCCATCAAAATCGACGCCAACGCGGAACGCGCCGCTGGTATCCGGAAAATTGCGCGTGTAGAACGTATCGCCTTCTTCGTACTCAAAACCCGGATCGGGTCCCTGCGTCGCCAACGGCGCGTTGGTGTTGTTAAAGACCGTGATGCTCACGGTGAGCAGTTGCCCCGACGCGACGCTCGCCGGCGTGAACGACGCATCGACGATCTGCGCCGCGCTTGGCGCGGCATTGACCGTGATGACCTGCGCGCCCTGATTGTCCTGTGCCCAGACGATCTGCTCGCGCACGAGTCCCGCCCAGTACTTGACGGCGCGCGGCGTCTTTAAGCGAATCGCGCCGGTGATCGTCGCGCTTTGTCCTGGCGCGAGCGGCGCGCCCAAACCCCAGCGGTACGGATGATCGATCCCGCCGCTGCGCCCGTCCAAGTCGATGCCGACGCGAAATGCGCCGTTCTGCTCGGGAAAGCCGCACGTGTAGAACGTATCGCCTTCGTTGTAAATCAAGCTGGGATTCGGTCCTTGCGTCTGAAGCGTATCGTTCGTATTGTTGACGACGGTGATGCTGACATTCAGCAATTGACCGGCGGTCAGCGTCGCCGGCGTAAAAACCACTTGGGTGATCTGCGGCACGCTTGCCACCGGCACGACGGTGATGGTTTGCGTCCCTTGATTGTCTTGCAGCCACGCGACTTGCTCGTGTACCAAGCCCGCCCAGTAGTTGACCGCCTGCGTGGTCTTGAGTTGAATCGAGCCGGTGATCGTTGTGCTTTGCCCCGGCGCGAGCGACGCGCCCAGTCCCCAGCGGTACGGATGATCGATGCTGGTTCGCCCGGCGAAGTCCACGCCGACGCGGAACGCACCGGCTTGCTCGGAAAAGCCGCGCGTCTGAAACGTATCGCCCTCGCTATAGACAAAGCCGGGATTGGGACCTTGCGTCGCGAGCGTATCGCCGCTATTGTTCTGTACGGTGATGCTGACGTTGAGCGTATCGCCCACGCGAAGCGTCGTCGGTGTGAAGGCAACTTGCGTGAGGATCGGGGTGGTGCTCACCTGAACGGTGACGGTCGCCGTGAGGTCTTCGGTCGTGCCGTCCAGATAGACGATGTGCAGGACGTACGTCGTAGTCAGCGTTGGCTGAACGGTCATCGAGCCAGACGAAGCGACCGGCGCGCCATTCAACGTCACCGTCTGTGCGCTGTCCACGCTCCACTGGAGCGTTGCGGATTGCCCCGGGTTGATCGTGGCGGGCATCGCCGTAAAACTTCGGTTGGGTCCGAATTGCGGCAGGGGCAACGGACTTGGAATGTGATAGCCCTGTCCCACCGACACCACATAGTCCGAGAGTGGACCGATCGCCGGCGAGAGGTCGAACGAGGGCCAGCTGCCGTCGCCCCACTGGAAGATGGTCGCGCCCAGCACGTACGGGTCTTGCAGCAGCACCTGATCGTACTGCTTGAGAATATTGATATAATCGCTCACCGAAATCCGACCGAGGTACCCGCCATTCGGCTGCCCGTTGTCGTCCAGACCACATTCCGTGATGACGACGGGTTTGCGCGCGTACGCCGGCAATGCCTTTTCAAACGCGCGGTAATGCCCCAGTCCCGCTGCCCGCCGAAGGTGCTGTAGTATTCGTGAAACGCGTGCACGTCGACGGCGGCGGCGGCATCGACGACGTACGGCAGGATCGAGTCCCACTTGGCGGGTGTTGGATTGCCGGTGGACCAGGAAAAGCCGGCGACCTTTTCGCCTTCCGCGTGCATAATCTGCGCGTAGCGGACGTACCACGCGTTCAGCATTTTGGAATCGTCGATGGAATTGGTGACCGGCTCGTTCAGCCCTTCGAAAATGATTCCGCGCCCGCGCAGTTTGTCCAACGAGGGTTTCATCTTGGCGTAGAACACGTCCGCCGGCTGATGGTAATCCACATCGACGAATTCGCGATAGATGATGAGCGCGCTGCAGCGTCGGCGGATCTCGTCGATGTTCATTTCGCTGTTTTGATTGAACACTTTGACGACGCTGGGCTGCATCTTCTCCAGAATGTCGAATGTCTTGTTGGGGTACCCGCTCAGATGGACCGAAAGCTTTGAGGGCATGGTCTCACCTCCGTGTGAGAGTGGACGGACAGACAGGGAACGCGCTGCGCCGCCATGATTATACAAACGCTTGGAGAATTTAGCAAACGGGTAGAGCCGGGAGGTTGCCCACGGACTGAACGATGACGAAAAATTCTTTCCGCGTCTCCGCGCCGCGCGGTTGCTTGCCGGGCGTGCCAAAAGCGCGGCGCGCGAAAACTTTAAGGTGTCATTTCTCTAATCCTATTGTATAATGCAAACAGAGATTCTTTCCGAATATTTTTGTCGCAGAAATTTCGCGGTCGTGTATGTTTCAGAGATGAGGGCTGTGTGAAGATCCTGGTCGTCTACAACGTCGTCGAAAAAGTGGGTCAGGGTGAAGAAGATGATCTGTTCGCCGAGCAGGAAATCGTTCTGGTCGAAAAAGATATAGAGCAGGCGTTACGCGAACACGGTCATGCGACCGCAGCGGTCCCGATTCGCGACGACCTGTGGGGACCGCTCAAGCAGTACGATCCTGACGAGTGGCTGATTTTCAATCTGTGCGAGAGTATCCGCAACAAGACGTACCTCGAACCGTATATCATCTCCGTTTTTGAGCATCTCGGTTTTCGCTATACTGGCTCCGACCGCCGGACGCTAGCAAGCTGCCTCAACAAAGCACGCGCCAAGGAAATCTTGCAGGCGCACGGCATTCCCACCGCGGCGTACCAGATCTTTACTCCCTGGACGATCCAACGTCAGTTGGACTTTCCGCTTTTCGTCAAGCCGGTCTCCGAGGACGCCAGCATTGGCATCACGTTGAATTCGGTGGTGCACGACGAGCGCGCGCTGCGCCGGCAAGTGCGCTACATCTGGGAGATGTACCACCAACCGGCGTTGGTGGAGGAATTTATCGAAGGGCGCGAATTCAACGTGACGATTCTCGGCAACGAGAATCCGCGCGTGATGCCGCTCTCCGAAATCAACTTTCGCCGCATCCACAACCCGTTCGCGCGCATCGTCTCCTTCCGCGCGAAATGGGTCCCGTCATCGCCGGAATACTTGAAGACGCCGCCCACCTGCCCCGCGCGCGTCGGCGATGCCGTCAAGGCGCGCATTGAAGATGTGGCGCGCCGCGCGTATCTGGCGATGGGCTTGCGCGATTACGGGCGCGTCGATATTCGCGTGCGGAACGGCACGCCGTATGTTTTGG
>DAIDTM010000280.1 GCA_027457205.1 Anaerolineae bacterium
GGACGGCTTCCAGGATGCGCCGCCAGAAATACGCTTCCGCCCAGTACCACGGCACATTGAGCCACGACTTGCCGAGATGCTCACGCGCGCGTGCGTTCCAGTCCGACTGATCGGCGGCGTCTTCGCGCAGCGGCTGAATCACGCCGCCGGTGATTTCATCGCGGAGCGCGCGCAGCGCCGCGGCTATCGTCGGCGGATAATCGTTCCACGCGATGATGTCTTCGATCAGACGCGGATGGCGGACAGCAAAAGTGGTGTAGGCAAAAGAATCGCGTTCCGATGTCATCAGCACCGGCGGCAGCGCGGTCGCCGGCTTTATAGTTTGATGAACAGCCATACCGATACAACCAAGCCAATGGCGACGACGAAGCCGCGCAGCACGCGCTGATCGACGCGGGTCGCCAACCGCGCGCCGGCAAATCCGCCGATGATCGATCCAATCGTCATCAAGATCGCGAGGGGCCAATTGATCAATCCGCGCGCCGCGAAATAAAAAAAGGCGATGAGGTTGATACCAACCGCCAGGATCGTTTTCAGCCCGTTCATCCGGTGAATGTCGCGCAAGCCCATGATGCTTAGCGATCCCAGCATCAGGATGCCAATGCCCGCGCCGAAATAGCCGCCGTACGTCGCGACGAAAAGCTGAAAAAGAAATCCCCACACGCGTCCCGGCATCGAGACGCGCTCGTCAGTTTCGGTGCGCTTGATCAGCCGATCGATCAGATCGCGCGAGGCAAACAGGAGCGTCGCGAACAGCACCAGAAACGGCACGACCAGATCGAAAACCGCCGGCGGCGTGATGACGAGCACGATCGCGCCGAGCAGACCGCCGATCAGACTGGGCAAGAACAAGGCAGTCAGCAGACCGCGGTCTGGTTTGATGTCGCGGCTGTACGCATACGCGCTGCTCAGCGAGCCGGGCCACATCGCCGCGGTGTTCGTCGCGTTTGCCGGAATCGCTGGCACGCCGAACGCGAGCAACGCGGGAAATGAAAGCAACGTGCCGCCGCCCGCCACCGAATTGATCGCGCCGGCGATCATCCCGGCGAAAAATAGAGCAACCATTCCAATCAAGTTTTCCATTCGACGGATTCAGCTCCAAAGAGGGGTAACACCAGCGCGGACGGACGCGCGGCGTCGTGGTAAATTGTTTGCTCGGCAGCTGCCATCCGCGTCGCCGTCGCGATCGGTTCGCCGGTGCCCAGGCTGCGATTCCACCGCGGATGCGCGCCGCTCGACACTTGCAAACGAATGCGATGCCCGCGCAAGAATCGCTGCGCGGTCGCCCACATTTCGATCACGATGCGCGCGCTGCCATCCGGCTGTGCCGCGGCGCTGCCCGGCTCGATGCGGAACAGCCCATCACAAACGTTGAGCGAGCGACCGTCGGGCTGCACGTCGCACAGCCGCGCGAAAAAATCGGTATGCGCGCGACTCGAGCGCACAAACAATTCCGATCTCACCCAGCCGATCACATCGACGTCGCTACCGAGCGGCGGCGTCGTGTACGTTAGCACATCTGGACGGGCTTCCAGCGCGCGGTTGTCCTTCGCGCCGCCATCCTGGTGGTACACTGGACCACCGACCGCCGGCGTCGGATCTGCCGGGTCGTATCGATAATGGTCTGCTGGTGAATTTAGCGTTGGCAGCTCCGCCGCGAGCCGCGCGTGATCGTGCAGATAGAAACGCGTTTCGCGCGCGGGCGGGGGCCACGAGTCAAACTCGCGCCACTGGTCTGCGCCCATCACGTAAAGGCGAACCGGTTTGGCGCGGAGCCGGCGGCGGATACTTTTGAGATTCGCATCGAACCACGCGACGCCGGCGCGCAGCGCTTCTGCCGCGCCGGCAACGTCGAGATGCCGCCAAGGACCAACGGTCAGATAGGGTTGGTATCCTGCCGCGCGCAGCGCCGCGTAATCGGTGAGCAGCTGGTAGAGCAAGATGTCGTACCAACCAGAAACAAAATGCGTCGCCGCACGCACGCGCGCCATCTGCGCGCCGTGATCAACCGATTTCCAGAACGGCGCATCGGTGTGCGCGTTCTCCAGCCACGTGCGATAGTACGGTACAGAACGTCCCAGGACGATTCGGTCTGCTTCGCCGATGGGCAGGTGCGCGAATGCCGGCGCAAGCGCGCGCGTCTGCGCGCGCGGATCGATGAATCGATTGAGGGCGGTCCGCAATCGTTCCAATGTCTCGCCGCGCGGATGGAGATTGTCGAGCCAGCGCAACATTCCGTCCAGCCCGAACGCGCTGCCGGTGTACGGATTGATCTGCGAGCCGGTGACGCTGGGCAACAGCGCCTTCAAGTAATCGGGCGCGTCGGCGGCGACCGCCCACTGGACGTATCCTTCGTAACTCGGTCCCCACAGTCCCAGGTTACCGTCGAACCAGGGTTGGCGCGCGATCCATTCGATGGTGGCGCGTCCATCGCGCGCCTCGTTGACGAATGGCTCCCATTCGCCTTCGGAATCAAAACGACCGCGCGTGTCCTGAACGATGACGTGATAGCCGCGCTCGGCAAATCGCTGCGAGACGAACATGTGCAGAATTCCCAGCGTCGTGCCGCGCAGATCGCGCCCGTACGGCGTGCGAATCAAAATCGTTGGAAACGCGCCGCGCGTGTTCGGGTAATAATGATCCGCGACGAGCGCGATGCCGTCCGGCATCGGCACGCGCACGCCGCGCTCGACTGTGACCGCGTGCCGCGCGCGTGGCAGAGCCAGCCACCGCGCGATCCAGCGGCGGCGCGTGGCGTAAGCGATCATGCCGAGAAATCCGAGAACGATGAAGGTCTGTTTTTTGCTCATGGTTATTCCGCCACTGCAAAGAACGCTAGAGTGGATGACGCGCCAGAAATTCTTTCACAACACGATCCACCTCAGCCCGAAACTCGATAAAGAACATATGCCGACCACCCCGCACCAGGTAAAGCTCAGCGCCCGGGATTCGCTCCGCCAACAAATGAGCGTTCGCCACTGGGACAATTTGATCGTCGCTGCCATGAAGAACAAGCGTTGGGACAGTGATCGTGGGAAGCACATCCCAAGTATCATGCCCCTCGCTGGCATCGGCATGGAGCCGCTCGGCATATTCAGGCATCGGTTGTTTGACTGACGCGCGCATACTGAGGAAGAATTGCGGCAGCGCCCGTTTGTGCGCGAAAAACGTATCGACCAGCTTTGGATCGGATTGGGTAATGCGCGCACGAATCTCAGCAGATGGGCGAACGCCGTGTGGATTGCCTGGGGAGCTGCACGCCAGCACAAGCGCTCCAACCCGGTCACCATGGTCGATGCCCAGCCATTGACCTATCGCTCCGCCCATGGAAGCGCCATAGACATGAGCACGGGGCAAACCCAATTGATCCAAAATCGCAACCGCATCCCGGGCGAAGCCCCGCGTGGAATAAGCTGGCTGTTCCGGCTTGTCACTTTGACCGGTGCCGCGCTGGTCGTAGACGATGACCCGATAATGCTTCAAGTCACCACGAACCAAGTTCCAGAGATGATGATCGCTCGCCCGTCCGGCGATCAGTAAGAGTGGTTCGCCCGCTCCGCTGACTTCAAAATAGAGACGGACGCCATCTTCTGCAAACGCAAATGGCAAGCCGAGACTCCAATCTTCAGAATCATCATCCATGAGTCAAAGTCGCCCAGCGGTTGGCGTTAGCGACGGCTGGGTGGACGTGGACAAGGTTTGGGAGCAGAAAAATCCGAAACCCGATAAATGCTTGAAAATGCCGCACGCGAAGCATCCGAGCCGTTCGCTGCACGTGGTGTTAGGCAACACGCATATTGTTTCTCGTTAGAAGGCGCTCGGCGGTAAGGATGGCGATGGCAAAGCATAACGCAATGAGACCGAAAAGTCGAGGATCGTAGAACGAGCCATTGTTTGGGAAGAGTTGCCAACACAAGTTGATCATCGCGTGGAACACAGCCGCGGCAAATACGCTCATCCCAGAATGGATGTAGAGCCAACCCATTATCGTTCTTAATGAGATCGTGCCTAGAGACCACCACGCAATCCACTCTACCGAGCGATGAGCTTGTATGAGCGGTATAAAATGCCAAACCGCCCAAACCAATCCAAGCAATACGCCGGCAGTGATCATTCCCCCCTGACGCAGTAGTGGTTCCGTGGCGTAACCGGACCAGCCAATTTCCTCTCCGAGCGCAGCAATAAAAAATAATACAAACATTGGAAAAATGGCAAGAGTCAATGGCGCAGGATTCGGAAGTAATTCGCCGATTACACGCATAATCCCATACGCTAAAACAGTTATGGCTGGGTTTATGAATATGACGGCAAGATACCAATTCTTGTTTTTTACGCGCTTGAAATCAAATGATCGCTGTAGGAGTCGAAGAACACCCGATAGACGATCGTTTTTATAAATGAGAACAAGCGCCCCGAGTGCCGGGGTGAATGCTCCAATGGCACTAATGGGAACGCCTGGGAGTAATTGGATTGGCTTTATTGCGCCCAACACCCAAAATGGAATTGAGAGCGCAAATACAAGCGCAAAAAAGGTAAAAACAGATTCGTGTCTGTCTTGCACGAGAACTCCGATGCCACCTAACTCTTGATTGAGCGAAATGGCGCTCGTTTCCTACGCTACAACGACGCCCTCTTCTCCAATTCGCAATCGCTGCCCCGTTCGCAGTTGGGCGAATTCTGCCGGCGCAAGCGCGACGATCGGAATCGGCTGGGCGTACATTTCGTCAGCGACGATGGACGCGAGCGCGAAAAATGAATCGACACCGGTCGTGAGGATGGCTGCCGGCGCGGTTTTGGCGCGCACCGCTTCGAGGAGCACCGCGGTCGTCGTCGACGAACCGCGCGTGAACGGCACCGCAAGGATTCTGCCCGCGGCGATTTCGCCGGCGAGAGAATGCCGCCGGTCGATGATCTCACCGGTGTGGTAATCGTACCCGCCCCAAAACGAAAGTGGCTCGTTGCTCACCAACGCGATGCCTTCCGCAGACCCAGGAATCACAACTTGATTTTCTGTATTTCCCTGGGTAAAATGAGGAATGAGGGAAATAGAGGAACTTGAACCTACCCACAACGATTCATCCCGCACCACGCGCCCTTCCACCGCCGATCGCACGCAATCCGCGAGCGAGCCGAACGTGACGCGCGTGTTGAGCATCCCTGGCGCGTAGTACGCGTATTTGCCAGAATTCGTCATCAGCGTTTTGATCTCCGGCGGCAGCATCGGCGAGGCGAGGATGCACGTATCGACCGTTACCTTGCCGCCGAACGCTTCCAGCGCGTCGAGATAGCCAGCTTGTTTCGCTAGCAGCGTCATCGCACGCGATGAGGTGACGAGGAATTGGACGCGCGGATGTACGCGCTTGCCGGCGACGAGTGGTGCGAGCTGTTTGAATTCGGCGAGCGAAAAATGCGGGCTGCCGAGCACGACCATGTCGAGTTGATCGCCGTCGGCAGTCGAAGACCCCGCGATTTCTGCGTGGGTGGTTAGTTCGCGGCGCGCCGCGCGCAGCGCGCCTATCGTCACATTGATGGTTTGCGCGGGCGCGCGTCCTTGAAATGCCGCGTCGCGCGTCGGCGCTTCCGGCGTCACGCCGACGATGTGAAAGAGCGCGACGGTGCCGGACGATGCCGCTGCCGCGCCGAGCGCCTTGAGCTGATCTTCGGTCGGCTGAACTGCCAAGCCATCGATCACCGGGATACGGTCTTGCGCGAGTTTGCCGATCAAGTGACCGAGCACGGGATAGAACGAATCGTCGCGCTGAACAGGAAGAGGAATGTCGATCAAACGCATGAGGATTTCGCCGGCGCGATTTTCGGTGAGGTGCAAGCCGTACGCGGGCACGCGCCCGGTGATCGCGCAGCAAATGTCGAGCAAGTCGGGATAGCGTTCCGTCCGCGCGCCGATGACGGAGTTGGCAAACGCGATCGCGTTCTATTCGCCCCAGCAAATCTGCTGACCCCAGCGCGGCTTTAGCTCGGTCTGGTACGGCGCGCACGTCCACGTGGGTACCGCACCCATACTTTGGTACGCAACCATTTGCCGTTGCGCGTTGCGCGCCCACTCTGCCGGCACCGCCCACTCTTGCCAGTGATGCTCGTCGAGTCCGCTGACGTTCAGCGTCGCTGGCACCGCGACGCGCGCGCCGGCGCTCGCGAGCCGCTCGGCAAACTCCATTCCGGCTTCGCCGATATAGATCGTGCTGTCGATGTGCGCTGCAGAAATGTCCATCAACTCGCGCGCGCCAAACACGTCCGCCATGCGGGCGACAATCGACATCGCCATTCGCGCGGCGGGTCCGCGCGCGCCGGTGAGCATCGCGCGGTCGGCGTCGGAGAGAGTGAGTGTCACGCCGGCTCCACAACACGCGAGAGGATTTCAAGTTCGGCGACGGCTCGATCAAACTCGGCGAGGGTGTTCACCGCAAAAAGTTCGACGCGCGGTTTCTCTTCGCCGGTGAGATTCTGCACGTACCGCGCGGCGTGCTTGCGGAAGAGGAGCAAACCTAGTTGAGCGCCGTAGAAATCGAGGTTCAGCGCGAGGTGGCGGCGCATCACGGCGATCTTTTCCGCCGGCGTGACCTGGTCGCGGTCCTTGCGCGTAAAAATCCACGGATTGCCGATTGCCGCGCGCGCGATCATCACGCCATCGCAACCGGTGTGCGCCTTGATGCGCGCGATGTCGGCGACGGTTCGCACGTCGCCGTTGCCCAGCACCGGAATCTTGACCGCCTGCTTCACCTCGGCAATCGCGTCCCAATCGGCGCTGCCCTGGTACGCCTGCGCCTTGGTGCGCCCGTGTACCGCGATCAGACTCGCGCCGTTGTCTTCCAGAATCTTGGCGACTTGAACGTGGTTGCGCTTGGTATCGTCCCAGCCCAGCCGAATTTTGCCGGTCACCGGCACGCGCAGCGATTTCGACAAGCGCGAAAAAACGCGCGCGATTTTGTCGGGATAGAGCAGCATCCCCGAGCCCGCGCCGCGGCGCGCGATGTCTTTGACGTAGCAGCCCATGTTGATGTCGATAATATCCGGTCCGAGGTCTTGCAGACGAATCGCGGTTTCGACGAGCAGGTCTTCGTCGTAACCGTAAATCTGAAACGTCATCGGGCGCTCGGTGGGATCGTACTTTAATTTCATCGCCGTAACGGTTTGCGGCTTGCCGCGCCCTTGCAAGTTGACGACGTTGACGAATTCGGTGTACGACATCGCCGAGCCGAGTTCGCGGCAGATGAGGCGGAATGGCAAATCGGAATAACTGTCCATCGGCGCGAGGACGAGGTCGCCGTAGATGGGGATTTCGCGGACGTAGAATGCCGGTTGGAGAAGACCTGACAGGCGCGAAGCGTGCAAACCTGTCAGGTCTAGCTTCGTTGAAATCATCGTTTCCACAATGCGCCGATTATACCACAAGTTCAGACCCGACGGTTTTCACAAACCTGTCGGGTCTTGATTCACAATCGCCTGCACGCGACCGACCGTACCATCTTCCAGCATCACCTTGATGCCGTGCGGGTGCGTCGGGCTGCTCGTAAGAATCCGCGCGACGATACCTTCGGTCAGTTTGCCGCTGCGCTGGTTTTGTTTTTCGACAATCTGCACGCGCACGCCGGCGCGAATTTCGCTGCGTTTGGGAACAGGCATCGCTATCCCGCCGTGCCCGCGACAATGT
>DAIDTM010000281.1 GCA_027457205.1 Anaerolineae bacterium
ATTTGATCGCATCGACCGACGACGGCATCTGGATGGAAACGAATCGCTCGTGGAGCATCGACGACAAGCGGCTCAACTTTCAATTCGGCACCGAAATGGCGTACGAGATCAAAGGCGGGAAGAAAACGCGGATGCTCAAGAACGCGACCTACACCGGCATCACGCCGCAATTCTGGGGTTCGTGCGACGCGGTCGGCAACGACGCGTCCTGGATCGTGTGGGGCACGCCGAACTGCGGCAAGGGACAGCCGCCGCAGGTCGCGCACACCGGACACGGCGCATCGCCGGCGCGATTTCGGAATGTGCGCGTGGGAGTCATCAAGTAGATTGGAAGTTGGAAGATGGAGATTAGAGATTGGTAACTCATCCAACCTCTAATCTCCAATCTCCAACTTCTATCCGTGGGAGATAACGATGCTTGGTCCAGATAAAGTTCGCGAATTGACTCAACAGGTCATTGCGCTCTCCAAAGCCGATCAGTCCGAAGTCATTTTCGGCGGCACGGATTCTGCGCTGACGCGCTTTGCCAACTCGCGGATTCACCAGAACGTGGCGGAGACGAACACCGAAATCCGCGTGCGCGTCGTCTATGGCAAAAAGACGGGCGTCGCGTCCAGCAATGATCTGTCGCCGGAGGCGCTCAAGCGCACGGTCGATACCGCGCGCGCGAGCGCGCAGTTGCAGCCGGAGAATCCCGAATTCAAATCGCTGCCCGGTCCGCAGCCGATCCAGAACGTAGAGGCGTTCGTCGAGCGCACGGCGAAATTCACGCCGGAGCAGCGCGCGCAAGCCGTCGGCGTCTTGTGCCGCAAAGCGAAAGAGAAAGGCGTGGTTGCCGCCGGCGCGTACACCACGATGAGTTTCGAGATCGCGGTCGCGAACTCGCTCGGCGTCTTTGCGTACCATCCCGGCACCGTCGCCGACCTCAATACCGTGATGATGTCCGATACCAGCTCCGGCTATGCGTCGTTCACGCATCCAGACGCAACGCAGGTGAACGCAGCCGCCCTCGCCGACGAAGCGATCGGCAAGGCGCTCAAGGCGCGCAACCCGGTCGCGCTGGAGCCGGGCGATTACACTGTGCTGCTGGAAGAGTACGCGGTTACGGACATTCTTGATTTTCTCGCGTACCTTTCCTTCTCCGCGCTCGCCGTGCAGGAAGAGCGCTCGTTTATGCGCGGCAAGACCGGCGAAAAAGTGATGGGCGATAGTGTGACGCTGTGGGATGACGGCTGCGCGCCGGACACGATCGCGCTGCCGTTCGATTTTGAGGGCGTGCCGCGGCAGAAGGTGACGTTCGTCGAAAACGGAATCGCGCGCGGCGTGGTGTACGATACCGTGACAGCGCAGCGCGAGGGCAAGCCATCGACCGGACATTCGTTGCCCGCGCCGAATTCGATGGGACCGTACGCCGCGCACATGTTTATGACGCCGGGCAGCACACCGAAGAGCGAAATGCTCAAGGGCGTCGAGCGCGGCATCTGGGTGACGCGTTTTTGGTACACGCGCGTCGTGCATCCGATGCAAGTGCTGATCACGGGGATGACGCGCGACGGTACGTTTCTGATCGAGAACGGCGAGGTGACGCGCCCGGTGAAGAATTTCCGCTTCACGACCAGTTATCTCGACGCGCTGAACCACGTGCGCGCGATCAGCCGCGAGACGAAATTGTTCCGCGATGATTGGAGCGGCGCGTCGCGGCGCGTGCCCGCGCTGCTGGTCGATGGGTTCCGGTTTACCGGGGTGACGCAGTAGAGATGTTGCATGCAGCGTCTCTACCGGAGAAAAACAAAAATCGGGAGAGATGGTGTGTCTCTCCCGATTTTTGTTTTTGGTTTACTGCGGCATGGGTTTGGCGTTGGCGGGCGCTTGAACGCTGATGGCGGAATTGTTGAAATCCCAGAGATGAATATTCATCTTCATCGCGCCTTTAGAGTTCGCATCGCTTTGGGAGTGTCCTTCATAGTCCATCGTGAACTGGTGGACGTATCCATCGCCGCACAGCCACACTCTCATCTCGGCTTTGTCGATCGTGGAAAAATTTGACTTGTCTTGCGCGGAACCGAGCAGACCGAGCAGCGCCGCGTTCTGCAGCGATTTCATATCGTAGAGGTAGACATCACACGATTGCCCATCGACCGATTGGTTGCCGACTTTCTGGTAGCCGGCTTTATTGCTGCCGGTAAAATCGCTAAAATAGTCCGGCTTGGTGAAATCGCTAAAGCCGCTGGAAGTTGATGTATCCTTCTGGATGTACCACACCTTGGGATCGGTCATACCGAACATCGTAATGCCCTTCATGTACTCTTTGCCGCCGGCGTCGATGATCTCAATCGTCGAATTGTCGCCGCCCAGCATCGCCAGGAAACCACCCTTGGAGACCAAGTGCGTGTTCTTGCCGTCCACTTCGCCGGTGAAATCGAAGAAGGGCTGTTCGGCGTACTTGCCGTTTTGCATTCCGCCGAAGATCCAGCTGAACTGGACGCGGTATTTGGAAGCGGCGGCGCCTTTGCTCAGCGCGTCGGCGAACGGATTGCCAACGCTGGGCAGGACTCCGGTGGCTTGGGTGGGCACGGCGGTCGATTGACCGGCGGGAAGCGGAGTTTCGCTGCCTGTGCTCGGTTCAGTGGGCAAACTCTGGTCGGTGGGTTGCAGTTGTTGCGCTGTTTGTCCCAAAATGAATTGCTGGATTTGATTGCCGGCAACGACGAAGGTGGCGCCAAGTCCCACGCAAACGCAGAGCAGCAACACCACGCACCCTCCGATAATGAGGGGCATTCTCTTGCTCATCTTTCCTCCTTGAATTTGGAATTTTGTTCAAGCGTTATTGCTTGAGCGTATATCCATCGTCCCCCTAAGACGATGTTGCTGTAGTTTATAGGAAAATCGCTCGCTTGACAAGTCCCCCAAATGAACTATCTGGATTGCTAGACAAAAAATTCGACTTGATATACAATTCCGCTGCCAGCAGATCGATTAAATTTTCGGAGGATGATGATGGCGCTGATCAAGTTCACCCGCAATTACAACGACAAGAGCACCGACACCGGTTTCCAATTCGAATTCAATTGCGACCGCTGCGGCAATGGGTACGAAAGTACGTTTCAGACTTCGGCGACGGGAATGCTCAGTCAGGGGTTGGACACCGCGGCGAGTCTTTTGGGTGGATTTCTCGGCGGCGCGGCGCGCGTTGGCGAGAGCGTTCATTCGGCGGCGTGGCACCAGCAGAAAGACGCCGCGTTCGCCAAAGCCATCGACGAGGTCAAATCGAATTTCAACCAGTGCCGTCGCTGCGGCAAGTGGGTGTGCAAGGAAGTCTGCTGGAACAAAGACAAGGGCATGTGCAAGGACTGCGCGCCGGATTTGGAACAGGAATTTTCGTCGATTCAGACGCAAGCCGCGATTCAGGACGCGCGCACCAAAGCCGCAACCGTCGATTACGTGTCCGCGGATAAATTCAAGAGCACGATCGTTGGCTCGTGCGCGTATTGCGGCGCGGATTTGAAGGGCGGCAAGTTCTGTCCCGAATGCGGCAAGCCGGTGAAACAGTCCAAGTTCTGCAAGGAATGCGGCAAGCCCATCGAAGGCGTCGTCAAGTTTTGCCCCGAGTGCGGCGCGGCGCAATAGCCGTGGAGTGTGGTTAGTGGAAAGAAAACCTACTGACCCCGAATCACTACCCACCGTCCACTATTCACTGGAGCGGATATGTCAGAGCTGACCGAACTATACGATCAAGTCCGCGTCTGCACGAAATGCGACTTGTCGAAAGGGCGCACGCACGCCGTGCCGGGCGAGGGACCTGAAAACGCGGACATCATGTTCATCGGCGAGGCGCCGGGATTTTACGAAGACCGCGATGGACGACCCTTCGTCGGCGCGGCGGGCAAATACCTCGACGAGCTGCTCGCGCTGATCCAGATGAAACGCGAGCAGGTGTACATCTGCAATGTCATCAAGTGTCGCCCGCCGCAAAACCGCGATCCGCTGCCAGAAGAGATGGACGCGTGCCGACCGTACCTCGACAAGCAAATCGAGTTGATCCAGCCGAAAGTCATCATCACCATCAGCCGCTTTGCGATGGCGCGCTGGTTCTCCGACAAGAAAATTTCCGAGATTCACGGCAAACCGAAGAAATTTGGCAATCTCGTCGTCCTGCCGATGTACCATCCGGCTGCCGCGCTGCATCAGCCCAGTCTCAAGCGCGTGCTAGAGGAAGATTTCAAGCGCGTGCCGCAGATCCTCAAAGAGATGGCGAGTCTGCAAGAAGAGCCGGAGGAAAAGCCAGCCCCGCCTCCGCAGCAATTGAGTATGTTTTAGAGGTGCGTAGCAATGCTCGAACAACCTGCCGTCAAGACACTGGAAGCCATCGTGGATACGCTCGTTCGGACCGGACAGTACAAGACCCAATCCGATGCGATTCGCGCGATCGCGATCGAGCAGATCGACCACAAGATCGCGGCTTATGCGCGCCGCGTCAAACGCTTTGAAACAAGGCATCGCATGAAATTCGATGCTTATACTAGACGTCTGAAGAACCGCGCGACGGTTTCTGAAGAAGACGAATGGATGGAGTGGGAAGCTGCGGTCGACATGCTTGCGGCGTGGCAGAACGCGAAAAAGGCGCTTGAGAATTGATTGAAGACATACTTCAGCTTCTCGGTCATTCGCTTATTCTCGATAACATTCAGGTATTGCAGCAAGACATTGCGCCCGCTGGCGAGTTCGTCTTGAAAGTGCGGTGTCATGTTCAGCCAACGCTTACACTGCAAATTTGGGTGAGACGGGATCTTCAAGGCATTCGATATTCGTATCAACTTTTCTCGCGGGCAACCATCTGGCGTTGGGACAATGCCCCGCATTTTCCCGATCTGGAGAACTTTCCCCATCATTTTCACGATTCGAGAGGCAGGCGCGGTCCGTCGGAGTTGATGGGTGACCCGCTTAGAGACCTCTCGTTTGTTTTAAAAGAGGTAGAAAGATTCCTTGAAACCAAAACTTAGAATCATTCCTCTCGGCGGCGCGGGCGAAATCGGCAAGAACATGACGGTGGTCGAGTACGACGGCGCGATTCTCGTGATCGACGCCGGGCTGATGTTCCCGGAGAACGATATGCTCGGCGTGGACATTGTCATCCCCGACATCGCGTACCTGCTCGAACGCCGCGATCAGGTGCGCGGCATCGTCATCACGCACGGACACGAAGACCACATCGGCGCATTGCCGTACGTGCTGCCGCGGCTCAATGTCCCGATTTACGCGACGACGCTGACGCGCGGTCTGATCGAAGTGAAATTAAAGTCGCACAAGCTGCTGAAAGACGCCACGCTGCACACGATTCAGACGCATGATACGATTCAACTCGATCCGTTCACCGTCGAGACCTTCCACGTCAGCCACAGCGTGCCCGACGGGATCGGACTCGCGGTTGCCACCCCCGCCGGCGTCATCGTGCACACCGGCGATTTCAAATTCGATCCTAGCCCGGTCGATGGACAGCTCACCGATTTTGCGACCCTCGCCGCCGTGGGCGGACGCGGCGTGCTTGCGCTGCTGAGCGACAGCACCAATGCCGATTCGCCCGGTCACACGCCATCCGAGACGACGATCACGGAGAGCTTTTCGCGCGTGTTCGCGCTCGCGGAAGGGCGCGTCATCGTCGCGACGTTCGCGTCGAACATCTCGCGCATCCAGCAGGTGATCGACACCGCGACGCGTTTCAATCGCCACGTGGCGGTGGTCGGTCGGTCGATGCAGGACAATGTCAAGATGGCGGCGGAGCTGGGCTATTTACGCGCGCCGGAAGGCGCGCTGGTCCGTATCGATCAGATTCACAAGTACGCGTCGAACGAAATCGTCATCGTTTGCACCGGCGGACAGGGCGAGCCGACGAGCGCGCTGGTGCGGATGGCGAACCACGACCATAAGCAAGTGACGCTCGCGCCGGGCGACACGGTGATCCTTTCCGCGACCGCGATTCCGGGCAATGAGGAGATGATCAACCGCACGCTGAACAATCTGTTCCGCGCCGGCGCGATCGTCTACTACGATCAGTTGATGGATGTCCACGTGTCCGGTCACGCGAGCCAGGAAGAGCAGAAACTGATGCTCAACCTCCTCCACCCCAAGTACTTTATCCCGATCCACGGCGAGTACCGGCATCTGGTCTTGCACGCGCGGATCGCGCAATCCATCGGCGTGCCGGCGGAAAATATCTTCGTCGTCGAGAATGGCGCGATCGTGGAATTTGACGAACACGGGAACGGCCGCGTCGCGCACGAGACCGCGCCGGCGAGCGACGTGCTGGTGGACGGCATCGGCGTCGGCGATGTGGGGACGACGGTGTTGCGCGAGCGGCATCATCTCTCGGAAGATGGCTTTCTCGTCGCGCTGGTCACACTGGACGCGCACACCGGCGAAATCGTTTTTGGTCCGGAGATCATCACGCACGGGTTTGTCTACACCGAAGCCGCCGAGGATTTGATCGCGGGAACGAAAGAGGAGATCGTGAGCGCGCTGCAGAAAGGTGGGCGCGGCACCGCGCTGAGCGCGAAGCTCAAGGACGTGCTGAGCCAGTACCTGTATCAAAAGACGCATCGCCGTCCGATGGTGATTCCGGTGGTGACGGAAGTGTAGGCGGTGGGACCCACCGTGCGCTCCACGCCGGCTAACCTGGCGTATCGCTTGCTCGCGTTGTGCGCTCGCGCCGAATGTGACACGGCGCAATATCACGCCATCGCGCAGGCGGCGGCAGACGTAACCAGGTGGGCCACGATTCCAGCCCAAGCCGAAACGCACGGCATCGCGCCGCTGGTTTATCGCCACGCCGTCGCTGCTGGCGTCTCGCTGGCGCTGCCCGTCAAACGAGAACTCCAAGGTCTCTCCGTCCGTCATCGTCTAGCAAACCAGGTGCGTACGCGCGTCTTGCAAGATATTTTGACGCGCTGCCGAGCGGCGAGTATCCGGGTCATCGTGTTGAAGGGAGCGGCGCTCTCGCATTTGATCTACCCGGAGCCGGGCTTGCGGGCGATGCGCGACCTCGATCTACTCGTCGCCAAATCCGATTTGTTCCCGGCGCAGCGCTTGCTCGGCGAGATGGGGTTCTGTGCGCCACTGGTTCCTGCCGGACAAAACCCGGAGCATCGCCACCTGAGTGCGGCTACAAAAAGTGTTGAAGGATTCATAGTTGGCGTCGAGGTACATCAGAATCTCTTTGAGCCGGGTGCTTCGTCGATATTGATGGGCATTGACGAACTGACGAGCGTGCCACTCACGTTCGCGCTGGAACCGAACGGCATGACCGCAGAAACGCTGGGCTATGAAGATACGATGTGGTATCTGTGCCAGCACTTGATCGAGAGCACGAATGTTTTCAGTTCCGTGGGTCTGATCTGGGTCGCCGATGCCGTCAGTTTTGCGGAACGATTCGCCGACAAGATCGATTGGCTGCGTGTCCATCGACAATATCCGCTCGTCCGCAGCACGTTGTCGCTGCTGCATTTCTTGACGCCGCTATCCGATTCTTTGCTTGCGCGCGCGGGAATTGAACTGGGTCGAGCGCCGCGAGGAATGTGGGACGACTTTCGGAAATCGCCGCGCACGTCGCCGGAAGCGCAGATCGATCAGGGTTATGTGCGCACCCTGCGCGACGCCTTATTCCCCTCCGAGTGGTGGATGCGTTTGTACTACGGCGTCGGCAGCGCGCCGCGGCTCACCGCGCGTCACCGGGCGCAACATCTCGCGTATCTGCTGCGGCGGCTTGGGCACGTGATGCGACGGCGATCGCGCAGCCGCGATTCTAGCATTTCAGACCAGACCCTGGAGACTCTGTGACGATACCGACCAAACCGCGCCGAATGCCAGACTATCGGTTGGAAAAGATGGACGACGAGCTGCTCCTCTTCCACCCGGCGCAGACCAAAATCTTGTACTGCAACGACACTGCCTCGCTGATCTGGCAGTTGTGTGATGGCGCGCGCACCGCGCAAGAAATCGTGACGATCTTGTCCGAGGCGTATCCTGATGCGGCTGATGTCATCGCGCGCGATGTGGATGCGACGCTGAAACAGTTCCTCGACCACGGCGCGATCGAGTACGTATGACGCGGCGGCGCATCGTCAGTTTCGCCCACAGCGCGGTGGCGATCGAGTCCCACGGCGCGCGCGCGGACCGCATCGTCGATTTCCTGTTTCGCGATACGTTGTCTGACGATGACGTTGTGCCGCACGCGACCTTTTGCCTTGCGCCGGGCGCTGATCCGGCGAAGCTTGCCGTGGACCGGGACGGCGCTATGGCGTACGAGAGCGATTCGGACGCGGAACTGGCGGAGTATTTGCTGGGTGACGTGACCGTTCAGCTTGCCGATAAAAGCCGGGACGGGCTGGTCTTTCACGCCGGCGCGCTCGCGTGGAATGGGCGCGGCGTGCTCGTGCCCGGCGCCATCGGCGCGTGCAAAACGACGCTGACCGCATGGCTCGTGACCAGGGGCTTGGACTATCTCACCGATGAAATGGTCTGGGTGCCGGACGGCACGAACTCGATTCACGGCTTTACGCGTCCACTCAACGTCAAAAAACCTTCGCGGCTCCCGCTGCAAGAGATTTTTGATTTCGAGAAACATGCCGCGCAAATCCTCAGCAGCGCGTGGATCGATTTGATTCCGCCGGCGGTTCTGAAACCGGACAATACCTTGAGCGCACCGCGAATCAACTTGATCGTTTTTCCTAGCTATCAGCCTGCCTGTACTCCTCAGATTCAACCGCTTTCCAAAGCGCAAGCCGGGTTCGCACTGTTGCAGACGCTTGTGAACGCGCGCAATCTGCCGGAGCATGGCTTTCCGGAAGCGGCACGCCTCGCGCAGTTGGCGCCGGCGTATCAAGCCCGATACAGCGACTTGCAGCAGATTCAGGAATCGATGGAGAATTTGTTAGGAAACATTGACTTGCAATGAAATCCATAGTAGAATCAAAACATTCTGAAGGCAATCCTGCACCACCTATCGAGGAGAACAACGATGTCTCAATCACCGATCAGTCGTCGTCAATTGCTCAAAGTGCTCGCTGCCGCTGCCGGCACAGCCGTCCTCTCTTCCGTCCCGAACAAGTGGAAGACGCCGGTGGTCGATGTAGGCATGCTGCCCGCGCACGCTCAAACTTTGTCGGGGACTGGGTCATTGACGGGGACTATAGGCGGCCTCGTAGCTCCTGTGAGTGGCAATTCACCGAAGATAGTGGGCCCTGTTGATTTTACAGTAGGTTTGCAGGGTTTTCCGTCATTTACAGTCAATGCTACTGGGTCCTACCCGACATGGTCCTATACAATTTCAAATATCCCAGCTGGCACCTATACGGTGGTCCTTACAGATGTTGGCTATTGCGGCGGCGCCTATACCCAAACTGTTACCGGCGTAGTTATCCACGTAGGAACACCTACCACGCACAACTTCACTGTCGGGGGCTGCTAAAATCGCGTGTTGACGCGTGATCGCGCCCGCTTGGCTGGAAAAGAAAGACGCCCGCTGAAAGGCGGGCGTTTCGTTTGCAGTGATTCACCTCGTAGTATCTGTTCTCGACGCTATCGTATTTGTATTCTCTTTATGCGGGCGCAGGCAGACGACGTAATGCTCATCGCTCTCCTGGCGCGACGCTTGCGGACGAAAAACGCGCACCGTATCGAAGTTCTGCCGGGTCTGCGCGACGAAACCCAAGAAATCTTCTCCCTGGAAAACCTTGACCACAAACGCGCCGCTTGCTTTCAGGAAATGCAGCGCGATCTTTAGCGATGCTTCCGCGAGCTGAATCGAGCGCGCGTGATCGACCAAGCGCACGCCGGACGCCGCCGGCGCGACATCGGACAGCACGAGGTCAGCGCTGCCCGGCAAGACCTCTTCGATTCGCGCGATGGTTTCCGGCTGGGTGATGTCTGCCTGGATGGTCTGTACGCCCGGCAGCGGCTGCATCGGCTGAAGGTCAACGGCGACGATCTTGGACGCTTTGCCCATCTTCGCCGCGACCTGGCTCCAACTGCCCGGCGCCGCGCCCAGATCGAGAATCCGCGCGCCGGGGCGGATCAATTTGAACTTGTCGTCGAGTTCCAGCAATTTGTAAGCCGACCGCGCGCGATAGCCGTCCTTTTTGGCTTGCTGGAAATAGCGGTCTTGGTTTTGTTCTTTTCGCCACGCCTTGGGCATCAGTTCTCCTCGCGCGACCACCGCGCATAGATCGCGGTCGAAAGCGGACGGTATGCGGCTGTATCCTGCAGCACGAGTTCGCCGACGGCAATATTCCCTCCGCGCGATTTCATCCAGTCGTTCAACAGATTGTACAGCAGCAGCGACGATTCGTCGATGGCATACGCCGTGATGAGGACGAAGAGCGGTGAATCGGACAGGATTTCCTTGCACGCGTCCAGCAGGAACGGAAACGATTTCTCGAATCGCCAGAGTTCGCCTTTGGGTCCGCGACCGAACACCGGCGGGTCCATAATGATTCCATCGTAACGCCGCCCGCGCCGGCTTTCGCGCCGCACGTATTTGAGCGCGTCGTCGAGAATCCACCGGATCGGACGATCCTGCAAACCGGCGGCGTTCGCATTCTCGCGCGCCCACGCGAGCGTTGGTCGGGACGCGTCGACGTGCGTCACGCTCGCGCCCGCGGCAGCAGCGGCGAGCGTCGCGATGCCGGTGTAGCCAAAGAGGTTGAGCACGTTGACCGGCGCGCGCGCGGATTGGATTTGCTTGCCGATCCAATTCCACTGCGGCGCTTGTTCCGGAAAGACGCCAGTGTGGCGAAACGGCGTCAGGCGCGCCCAAAACGCTAGATCGCGATAACGCATCAGCCAGTGTTCCGGCACCGATCGCTTTTGAACCCAATGACCTTCGCCGCTTGGCGGTTGTTGGAAGATCGCGTCCACGTTTTCCCAGCGTTTCGCCGGCAGCGCGCGCTTCCAGAAAATTCCCTTGTCGGGTCGGACGAGAACGTACTTGCCGAATCGCTCCAGCTTGGCGCCGTCGCCCGAATCGAGCAATTCGTACTCGTCCCAATCGCTCGGCGAGAGCGGAACGATGTTTGGCATCTTGGCGATCACGAAAGCGGCACCTCCATAATTTCGACTCCAGTCTAACAGAAAAAGCCGGGTATGGCAAGAACAATAAATCAAATTCACCGCAGAGACGCCGAGGTCGCAGAGAACACAACAAAAACTCTGCGCTCCACTTGCCCTGGCGGGAACGCAAGTGCCAGGGTCTGCGCCTCAGCGGTGGATCATTTTGCATTTGCCAAATTGGCTCGACGCGCATATAATGCAAATTGTTCTGACCGAGCAATGAACCTCCTCGGCTCCCTTCGGCGCCGAGGTTTTTGTTGTGCGAGTAGACAAGTGGTCAAGGAAACAAATAGACAGGTCATCCTTTTCCGCTGGTCTACTTGTTGACCTGTTTACTTGTTTACCTGTCTATCTTCCTGGAGTTGCTATGCCCGTCCGTAACGATTTACGCAACATTGCGATCATCGCACACGTCGATCACGGCAAGACGACGCTGGTCGACGCGATGCTCAAGCAATCGCATATCTTCCGCGACAACCAAACGATCGTCGAGCGCGTGCTCGACTCGAACGATTTGGAGCGCGAGCGCGGCATCACCATCCTCGCCAAGCACACGGCAATTACGTACCGCGGCGTCAAAATCAACATTGTCGATACGCCCGGACACGCTGATTTCGGCGGCGAAGTCGAACGCGTGCTGAACATGGTCGACGGCGTGCTGTTGCTCGTCGACGCGGTCGATGGTCCGATGCCGCAGACGCGCTTCGTTCTCCGCAAGGCGCTCGAACTGGGACACAAAGCCATCGTCGTCATCAACAAAGTCGACCGACCGAACGCGCGGCTCAACCACGTCGCGAACGCGACGTTCGATCTGTTCATCGATCTCGGCGCGACGGACGAGCAGGCGGAATTCCCCATCGTCTACACCGACGCGATCCTGGGTCGCGCGACGCTGACGCCGGGCGAAGTTGGCGTTGACCTGCAGCCGCTCTTCGATACGATTGTGAATTACCTGCCCGCGCCGCAGGTGGAGCCGGACTCGCCGGCGCAGTTGCTGGTCACCACGCTCGCCTACGACGATTACAAGGGACGGATTGCGATTGGACGCTTGTTCGCCGGCACGCTGCGACCGGCGATGAACGTCGTCCGCATCGCGCACGACGGCACCAAGACCCCCGGTAAAATCGCGGAACTGTTCGTACATCAGGGCTTGGAGCGAATTCCGGCGGATGAAGTCGCCGCGGGCGAGATCGTCGTGATCACCGGCTTGCCGGAAATCTACATTGGTGAGACGGTTGCCGACGCGGTAGACCCCAAGCCGCTGCCGCCGATTCGCGTCGAAGCGCCAACGGTGCGGATGGCATTCGGCGTCAACACGTCGCCGTTCGCCGGGCGCGAGGGAACTTGGGGCACGTCGCGCAAACTGCGCGAGCGGCTGTTCAAGGAATTGGAATCGAACGTCAGTCTGCGCGTCGAAGAGACCGAATCGCCGGACACGTTCATCGTCTCTGGGCGCGGTGAACTGCACCTGGTCATTCTGATCGAAACGATGCGGCGCGAAGGGTACGAGTTCCAAGTCTCCAAGCCGGAAGTGATTTATCGGCAAGACGCGGAGCGTGGACAGACGCTGGAGCCGGTGGAGGAAGTCTACATCGAAGTGCCGGGAGATTCGCTCGGCATCGTGATGGAAATGCTCGGCGCGCGGCGCAGCACGATGAAAGAGATGCGCACCGCGGATGACGGCAGTGTGCACCTGCAGTACCTCGTTCCGACGCGCGGCTTGCTCGGCTTCCGCAACAAATTTCTCACCGCGACGCGCGGCACGGGCATCATGCACGCGCTCTTTCACGGCTACCTGCCGCTCGCCGGCGAGATCGAGATTCGCGAGCACGGCAGTCTGGTCGCGTGGGAGACCGGCATCGCGACGAGCTATTCGCTGCACAACGCCGAAGGGCGCGGGACTCTGTTTATTGGACCGGGCGCGGAAGTGTACGAAGGCATGGTCATCGGCGAGCAAGCGCGTGAGGGCGATATCGCCGTGAACGTGGCGAAGAAAAAGCACATGACGAACGTGCGCTCGTCGAACGAAGACATTATGGTACGGCTGACGCCGCCGCGCGTGATGAGTCTCGACGAGGCGATCGAATATATTTCGGAAGACGAGTTGGTCGAGATCACGCCCAAGGCGTATCGCATTCGCAAAAAGATTCTCGGCACCGAGGATCGGCACAAAGCCAGAGCCGCGCGCGACAAAGCCGAAGCGCGCGCGATGGCAAACGCGTAAATAAGAAACCCGATTCCTTGAATCGGGTTTCTGTTTTCTAGTCCATCGCGTTCTCTACTCGCCGTTCGACCACGACGCCGATAAACATCGCCGTGATCGCCGTGGCTTGCAGCACACACCACATGCAGATCGCGTGCAGAATGAATAGCTCGACGCCAGTCAGGTACGCGGCGAAGAACAAGCCGATGATGTTGAACGTCAACCGCGTATCCCGCAGCCATGCCGGCGCGTGGTCGCGCGCGGCAAACGCCCACAGCGCCAGCGCGAGCAGCACGGCGTAACCGGCAGCGCCAATCGCCGCGACGGGGATGCCCAGCAGCATCGAATAGGAACTGCTGTTCACCGATTCGCATCCGCCGACGCTGCAAATCAGCTGCCCGCTCCATTTGTATGACCAGAGGTAGATCGAATCGAACAAGCCGAACAATCCGAATAGCGCGCCCAGCGCTTGCAGCCGCCGCAATTCGTTCGAGTTCGCCATAGAGAGACTCCTCGCGTCAGAATTCTTTTGGCAAGAAAACGGGACGGCACGCAGCAGCCACCCCGTCGATTGCCAACCCAGTTTAGCACGAATTCGCGGCACGCGCAATTTTTTCGCGGAATGAAAAAGCGCCGAGTCAACGGACTCGACGCTTGGAGCCTCCCCGGCGAGGTTTGAACTCGCAACCTCAGCCTCCGCAGGGCTGCGCGCTATCCAATTGCGCTACGGGGAGAATTAGTCAAACAGTCTAGTAGTCACATAATCAAGTGGTCAGTGACCACGCGACTATCTGACCACACGACTATCTGACTACCCAGCGGAGGGGGCGGGATTTGAACCCGCGACAGAGGTTTAACCCCCTGTAGTCACTTAGCAGGCGACCGCACTAGACCGGGCTATGCGACCCCTCCAAGCCAGTGGTGAGTGGACAGTGATCAGTGGACAGATCGCTGTCCACGATCCACTACCACCACCCACTATTCACGGCGGAGGAGGAAGGATTCGAACCTCCGTGGCTCATCGCCCATCCGCTTTCAAGGCGGCGCCGTTAGTCCACTCCGGCACTCCTCCATCTACGAGCAAAGTATAGCAGAGAGAGGAGAATTAGTCAAACTGAAATGAGCGGCGCGGCGCGTTTTGCATATTCCGCGAAACGCGGTATAATGTGAGCGTAATCGGGGCGTAGCGCAGCTTGGTAGCGCGCAGCGTTCGGGACGCTGAGGTCGATGGTTCAAGTCCATTCGCCCCGACCATAGGCAAGCCGTATTTCATTGGTGAGGTGCGGCTGGAAATGTTAGGCGGCAGCCGCGAAAAGCGCTGCCGCTTTTTGTTTGGCGAATGGAAAAAGCACGGCGACGATGCAACAAGTCTAGCCGATTCGATGAAAGATAGATCGCTTTACGGGGTGGACTGTAGATGCTCATTTCCCCTCGAGCATGTTAATCGAGCTTCGTTGAAACGATCGACAATAGACGCCTGATTTTTGTTTGACGACTTTTTGTATTCACACGAATCTAAGATCAGAGGAAATCGTGGACTGGTTGATTTCAGTTGGTCATGATGTGATTTCCCAAATAATTGGAGCCCCTATCCTATTCTTGCTCGGACTGGTACTCAGGCCGGTGTTGGAGAGTGCGCGGAGATTTATTAAAAACATTTCTATTCCTCCCAACGCATTACTTTGGAAGGTAGACCACAAAGAGCTTTTGGCAAGAGAGGAAATTTGGAATCTCGAAAAACCATTGAAGGCGACGCTCGAGAAAAAAACTCTAAACAATTTGGCTTTCTCTTCTGTTCGGTTGTGGCGTTCTAGCAAAATACCGGTCGATCAGTATCCGATAGTCATAAGATTTGCTTCGGGAACAAATATCCTACAATGGGATTGGCGTATGGTGCCAGACAAAGATGCATGTCCCGTGATAGAAGACAAGAAATCGGAAAAAATGGCAGAGCGAGCTTACTTGATTAGCCTAGAGCCCAAGTACGTTCTAACACTCAAATTCCACGCAACTGGTGACCATAACGTCAAGCCGCCAACAGTGCTAGCAAGAGAGGCGCTACTTACAGACAAAAACAAAGCGATCATTCTACTTAGTGAGGATGCCATCCAAGTGTCTTTGGTGACACTTCTCGAACGATTCAAGATCATTTCGACACGACTGGCAGATGCCGTCCAAGTGTCATTGGTGACGCTTCGCGAGCGACTCAGAATCATATTGACCAAATTGCCAAGCGACGGAAAACTCGGCGTATCGGTATTAATACTTACGATTGCACTTGGCACTGTTCTTACACGCACAGATTGGTTGAACGGCTCTGGTGTATCACGCGAATTGGTTTATTTCGTCGTCGGGTTGACCCTTACGTCCTCTATTGGTTTTATTGTTTTTCGTCTTCGCGTATGGGGAAGTGACATGCAAGTGTTTTTCCAAACCCTAGCGCTTCAATTTCCTGGTGTTTCTACCTCGCGAGTTCGTCGGATTGCACTTCAGAATGCACTAATTTCTTTCGTGAAGATAATGGGTGTTGCGATAGTTGTTTGTGTTACGGTGTTGGAGTGGTTTGGACGTCATGATTTGATCTTGCAAATTTTGCAGTGGTCTATTGAGAAACTTGTCAGGTTGATTAATGTACTCGGACATTAGCAAATATGTGACTATGAGAGAGGCACTAGCCAACCACTTCTAATCAGTAAGCTTTCTTCCAGTTCCTTCGCCTCCAAACACGCCAGACCCCCAAAGTGCTTCGCCGCCGCGCGATCGGCATCGGATAAAATCCGACGCCTACCGTGCAGCAAACCCGCGCTGCGGGTTTCGCATTTGATGCCATCCGCTTCAGCGGCTGGCGTCCCTCGCCGCCACGCGCAGCGCGCTCTCCGCATCGATATGCTTTTCCGCCGCGTATGCCGCCAGCGCGAACAGCACCTCGCCGAGCGCGCGTTCGCGGTTCCTCGCGCGCGGCAGTCTTTCTACGCGCGCGGCGAGGGCACGGACGTCCGCTTTCGCCTTGCCGCGCTGCGCGATCTTTTGTGCGCGCGCCAGCGCGGGCAGCGCGCGCGGAATGCTCGACGCGGGCTTGGGCTTGCCGCCGTTCTCCGTTTCTTTGATCTTGTCCCAATTCGCGATAATCTCGCCCGTGCTATTCACCTTCACATCGCCAAAGACGTGCGGATGCCGCCGCACCAATTTGGCGGAAATGCCCGCCGCGACATCGCTTAACAAGAATTCGCCGGACTCGGACGCGATCTGCGTTTGCATCAGAATGTGCAGCAGCAAATCGCCCAGCTCTTCCCGCAGGTGCGGCATATCCTCTTCGTCGAGCGTCTCCAGAACTTCGTAGCACTCTTCCAGAAAATCTTTGCGGAGCGATTGGTGCGTTTGTTCGCGGTCCCACGGGCAGCCGTCGGGTGCGCGCAGGCGCGCGACGATTTCGGCGAGCGCGTTGACGGACGCAGCGCGCGGCAGCGGCGGCACATAGAGCGTCGTGAGGTTGTAGGGACGATCCCTTGTGGTCGCCCAATAGTCGGCGTGGTCCAATTCTGCCAGCGGCAGCGTTTCGATTTTCTGCTGCGGCGTGCCTGCCGCATCGACACGCGTGACCGCATGGTCGGGCGGATAGAGGACGAGCAGCGTCAGCTTGCAATCGCTGGCGACGGCGCGGTGGTACACCTGCCCGATCAAGGCGGGCTGGTCGGGATCGAGACGCGGAAAGTGCTGGCGCGCCAGATCGGTCGCATCGACGACCTGCAAGCCGCGCGCGAGCGGATCGAGCGCAAGCGCGGCGCAGGCGGCATCGACAAAACTGACGCCGGCGATGATGCGCGTGGCGATGTTTTTCTCGCGTGCCCGCGTCAGAATTTTCTGCACGCTGGTTTCACCAAAGAGTGGATGCCCCGGCACCGCGTACAGCACGTCGCCGCGTTCACCACGCGCGAGGATATCGTCCGCGATCGCGGCATAGATCGCATCGAAATCGGTGAGCGTCTCGTAGAGGTGATCGAACGAGTGCGTCTTCAGGTGTTTCGGCAGCGCGGCGACGGTTGGGTGGTCGCGCGTCCGCAGATAGATTTCGCTCGCCTGTTCCAGCGCCTCGCGCGCCTCCAGCGTCAGCGAGTTCGGATTGCCGGGTCCAAGACCGAGTAGCGTGATTGCCATTGTGAGTTTCTCCAAAATGTGACGCGTGACGAGTGGCGATGCAGCACACGACACTCGTCCCACATTACAGGGTGTGTGCCAAGTCTCTTGACTAGCGACGCCTGTCATTTCGAGAAGCGATTTTTGCGACGAGAAATCTCGTTTTGCCGCCAGTCGAGACTTCTCGCTGCGCTCGAAGTGACAACTTGCCGACTTTGCACACGCCCTGAATCCTAATATCTTTCTAACGATTCCGTGACGGAATTGTGATACAATAGCGCAGTTTGATCAAGCCGATCCAACAAAACTACAAACAAGGAGAATATCAATGGCTTGGAAATTGGATATGAGCCACTCGCACGTGGGATTTTCGGCACGGCACTTGATGATTTCGACGGTGCGCGGGCATTTCGACAAAGTCACCGTCGAATCGCACATTGACGATAAAGAAATCGATCGAATTCACGACAAGGGCATGCTGACGGAAGACGATTTCTTGAATTCGCATCTTACAGTGACTATCGATGCCGCGAGCATCAACACGGGTCAAGCCGACCGCGACAATCACTTGCGTTCGCCTGACTTTTTCGATGTGGCAAAATACCCGACCCTCCGTTTCAAAATGACGCGCGGCGTCAAGATCGACGACACGCATGGGCAGTTGATCGGCGATTTGACCATCCGTAATGTAACAAAACCTGTCACATTGAATGTCGAATTTCTAGGTCAAGCCAAAAGCCCACTGGGAACCGTGAACGCGGGATTTGTTGGAGAAGCCAAGATTAGTCGCAAGGATTGGGGTTTGGAATGGAATGTGGCAATGGAAACGGGCGGATGGATGGTAAGTGACGAGATCAAACTCGATATCGAAGTTGAGTTCGTCCAGGTTCCCGACGCGGCTCCCGTTCAAGCAGAAAAACAAACTGCATAATCGAAATCATAAATGCCCCTGATAAGAGCGCTTTTCAGGGGCATTTCATTTCGCTCAATGATGTTTTCAATAAGCTGACTGTAACCTCCGTTGTATAGACCCTCGAAATCAGCCGCGGTCTTGACTGACGCACGTATCTGACTGGAAAATAGCGGTGAGAACACCATATAACTTCATCTGGACCATTTTCATGCTTGGTGGTGAACGCAATTCATGATGACTCTTATCCCGCATTATAGCACGTTTGCGTAGAAATCGAAATTGGGGTATAATGCGGGCTAGTTGGACGTCGCGTCTGTCAAACCTGTCGGCGATGTCCGACTGATTTTTTATTCGGAAGGGGTCGTGCCCAATGGCTGAAAAACCCATTTTTCTAACACCGGAAGGTCGCGCCAAACTGGAAGCCGAGCTGGATAACTTGCGTACCGTCAAGCGCGCGCAGGTGGCGGAGCGCATTCATTCGGCGAAAGAAGAAGGCGACATCATGGAAAACTCCGCCTACGACGAAGCCAAGAACGAGCAGGCGTTCGTCGAGGGGCGCATTATGACGATCGAGCAGATGCTCAAGAACGCGGTCATGATCGACGCGACGCGCGCGACCGATACCGTCGGCATCGGCTCGTACGTCACGGTGATCGAGCGCGGCGCGCGGGACGACGAGATGTTCCAGATCGTCGGCTCCGCCGAAGCGGACCCAAGCCGCGGGCGCATCTCGAACGAATCGCCGGTTGGACGCGCGCTGCTTGGCAAGCGCGTGAACGACGAGGTGCAAATCAAAATCCCCGATGGCATCCGATACTTGAAGATTACGGAGATTCGATAACGCAGACGGATGACGGTGGACGGATGACGGGGCAACTCTCATCCGTCCTTCGTCTTTCGTCCTCCGTCTTTATTTGGAGCCACCATGTCTAACGACCTCCTTGCGCGATTCAACGAACAAGAACAGCAGCGTTACCAGAAGATGCTCCGCCTGCGCGAACGCGGCATCGAGCCGTACCCGCGGCGCGCCGCGCGGACGCATACCGCGCAGCAGGCGATCGACGCGTTCACACGCGGCGAGACGGTGCAGGGCGCGCGGCTCGCCGGGCGGCTCGTGTCGCTGCGCGATATGGGCAAGCTGACGTTCGGGCATCTGCAAGATGGCAGCGCAAAAATCCAGCTGATGATCCGCAAGGATGTCGTCGGCGCGGATGCGTACGCGATGCTGCTCAAGGATTTCGATCTCGGCGATTTCATTGGCGCGGAAGGCGATGTGATCAAGACCAAGACCGGCGAGATCACACTCCAGGTCGCGCGCGTTGAACTGCTCGCGAAAACCTTGTCGCCGTTGCCGGAAAAGTGGCACGGGCTAAAGGACACCGAGACGCGCTATCGCCAGCGCTATCTCGATTTGTTGTCAAACGAAGAGGCGCGCCAGATTTTCGTCGCGCGGTCGCGCATCGTCAGCGCGATGCGGAAATTTCTGGACGAGCAAGGTTTCCTCGAAGTCGAAACGCCGGTCTTGCAGTCGCTCTACGGCGGTGCGGCGGCGGAGCCGTTCATCACGCATCACAACAAACTCGATCAGGATATGTACCTACGTATCGCGGACGAGCTGTATTTGAAACGATTGCTCGTCGGCGGGTTCGACCGCGTCTACGAAATCAGCAAGGACTTTCGGAACGAAGGGATCGACATCAAGCATAATCCCGAGTTCACGATGATGGAGTGCTATCAGGCGTACGGCGACTATACGACGATGATGACGCTGGTCGAAGGGCTGTACGCCGCGTGCGCGCACGCCGCGCAAGGGACGCTCCAGATTTCGTACCAGGGCAACGCGCTCGATCTCACGCCGCCGTGGCGCCGCGCCACGATGCGCGATCTGATTCTCGAAGCGTGCGGCGTTGACATTTACAAAGAAACCGATATGACCAGTTTGCGCGCGCGCATCGAAGAACTGAACTTACAGGTCGAGCGGCATCCGACGTGGGGCAAGCAGGTCGACGAGTTGTTCAGCACGTTCGCGGAGCCAACGCTGATCCAGCCGACGTTTGTGATCGATTACCCAGAAGAGATTTCGCCGCTCGCGAAAAAGAAACCGGACAACCCACGCATCGTCGAGCGCTTCGAGGCGTTCGCGGCGAATATGGAACTGGGCAACGCGTTCACCGAACTGAACGATCCGCTCGATCAGTACGCGCGGTTCATGTAGCAAGCCGAGCAGCGTCAAGCCGGCGACAAGGAAGCGCATCAGGTCGATATGGATTTCATTCAGGCGATGATGCACGGGATGCCGCCCACCGGCGGACTCGGCGTTGGCGTCGACCGGATGGTGATGCTGCTGACCGATCAGGCGTCGATACGAGAAGTCATCTTGTTTCCGCAGCTGAGAACGTGAATCAAGACGACCGATGACGGAGGACGAAAGACGGAAAACATCCGTCCTTCGTCCTCCGTCTTCCGTCTGGGGTTTAGAATGAAAGTAGCCATCTTCCACAAACGCGGCGGCATTGAGAATCTGAAATTCGAGGATGTGCCGACGCCGCAAGTCGGTCCGCGCGACGCGCTGGTCAAGGTGCGTGCGTGCGGCTTGAACCATCTCGACATCTTTACGCGCGAGGGATCGCACGGCGTCCACGCGCCGCTGCCGCACATCGGCGGGCTGGAACCCGCGGGCGAGATCGTGGAATTGGGCGCGGAAGCGCGCGGCTGGCGCGTCGGCGACCGCGTGCTCGTCGGCGCGGCGACGACGTGCGGCGAGTGCGAGTACTGCACGAGCGGCAACGACAACATCTGCCTGAAGCGTCAAGTCATTGGCGTAAACGTGTGGGGCGGTTTCGCCGAGTACATCCGCGTGCCCGCGTCGATTCTGCTGCCGATTCCTGACGCGCTCTCGTTCGTACAAGC
>DAIDTM010000282.1 GCA_027457205.1 Anaerolineae bacterium
CTTATATGCGGACCGATTCGACGAATGTGGCGGAGAGCGCGGGCAAGGAAGCGTGGGCGTACATCAAGCAAAAATTCGGCGACGATTTTCTGCCCAAGACGCCGCGCATTTTCAAGAAGAAGGTTGCCGGCGCGCAAGAAGCGCACGAGGCGATTCGTCCGACGAGCGTCTTTCGCGAGCCGGGCGCGGTCAAGGAATTTCTCGACGCGGACCAGTTCCGCTTGTACGATTTGATCTGGAAACGTTTCGTCGCGTCGCAAATGGCAAGCGCGGTGTTCGATACGAAGGCGGTGGACATTGGCGCTTGGGAGTCTAACCACCCAACTACCCAACCACCTAACTACTTGTTTCGCGCCAACGGCTCCGTCATCAAATTCCGCGGCTTTCTCGCGGTCTACTCTGAAGGCAAAGACGAGCCGACCGATAAGGAGGACGAAGCGAATCGCGAATTACCGCCGCTCGCGCACGACGAGCCGCTCGACCTGCTTGGCATTTATCCGGAGCAGCATTTTACGCAGCCGCCGCCGCGCTATACCGAAGCGACGCTCATCAAGGCGCTGGAAGAGTACGGCATCGGCAGACCGTCGACCTACGCGCCGATTCTATCGACAATCCAGGATCGCGGCTACGTCGAGCGGATGCCGGATCGAAGACTGAAGCCGACCGACCTGGGGTTTATCGTCAACGATCTGCTCGTCAAGCATTTCGCGCAGGAAGTGGATGTCAAGTTTACCGCACAGATGGAAGAGAAACTCGACCAGATCGCAGACGGCGAAGCGAACTGGGTGCAAGTGCTGCGCGATTTCTATGCGCCGTTCAAGCAGACGCTCGACCGCGCGGCGGTAGAGATGCCGAATGTGACGCTGCCGGTCGAAACGACGAGCGAGGTGTGCGACAAGTGCGGCGCGCCGATGGTGGTCAAGCGCGGACGCTTTGGCAAATTTCTCGCGTGCTCGCGATTTCCGGAATGCAAAGGCACGCGCAACCTATCGGCGAGCGGCGGCAGCGCGAACACCGGCGTCGCGTGCCCGGAATGCAAGCAGGGAACGATCATCGAAAAGAAGAGCAAGCGCGGCAGGATTTTATATTCGTGCAATCGCTACCCGGATTGCAAGTTCGCGCTGTGGGACAAACCGATCAAAACGCCGTGTCCGCGCTGTGGTAGTCTGCTGACGCTGAAAGGCAAGACCGGCGTCAAGTGCACGAAATGCGATTACGTGAGCGACGCGGCGCCGGAAGAACAAACGATTGCGACGTAACGCCTTTTCGGCAAAAACAAAATGGCGAGCCATGCTCATGACACGGCTTGCCATTGCATTTGCAGAATGCCTACTCCACAATGATGTTGGAAATGCCGCTGCCGGCAACTTCTTCGCCGAACTGATCGTAGGCGTAGACCGACCATACGTACTTGCCGGCTTTCAGGTTATCGCCAATCGCGTAACTTGTGTCACGTACCTGGAGGAAATCCAGAATCTTCGGTGACCCGGTTTCATCTTTCCACATATGCACTTTGTAATAGGCGGCGGTGGGATGCGCAGCCCAAGACAATTTTATTCCAGTGCCGGGAAGGGTGGCTTTGTCGCCGGGCGCGGAAATCTGAACGTAGCAAGAGACCGGCTGACCTGTAACCTGAAAATGAAAGTAGTTTGCTTTCTCTGCGATCTTGGTCCCTTGATCGTTAAACGCCGCAACATCCCAGGTGTACTTGCAAGTATTTAGCGGATTCTCGACGGTCAATTGATTTGTGTCTACACGTTTATGAATGTAAACCGTTTTGCCGTGTTCGGGCGTTAGATAGATCTCATAATACTTTGCCTCCGGATATGCGTCCCAGCCAAGCATCGGCTTGTTATCGCTAGTCGTGCTATCATCGACGGGCTGTTTCATCCTCAAGTCAGTCTTGAAGATGCTTTGATCGCCTACGCTGAGGATTTTATCCGCGGCGACGGTGTACTTGCGCGCGCCGATCCCCAAGCCAGCGGTGATGTACAACCAACTGTCTTTCTCGATCGCGTGAACGGCGAGCGCGTAATTACCCGGCGCGACATCGACGATCACGTACGCGCCATTCACGTCCGTCCGCGCCCTGAACTCTTTCCCTTTACATCCGCCGAAGAGCTGAATGTCCTCGCACATTTTGACTTCCAAGCCAGCCGCGCCCTTGCCATTCCAGAGAACGCGCCCCGCGACATTGCCCATGCCCGGTTTCGGCGCAGGCGCATTTGCCGCTGCCGGAGCAGAGGTCGGCGGTACGATTGTCGCTTGGGCAGCTGGGGCGGGCGGCGCAGCTGTGGCTTGGGTGGCAGGTACAGAGGTCGGCGCTGCAGCTGTCGGCTGCGCGACAACCGGCGTCGCGGTCACCACGACGACTACTTGGGCGGGCATCGGTAAGCACGCTATCAAAGTTGTGTACAGACCGAATAACGCAAGCACGCGGATGATTGACGCTGACGATCTTCTCACGGTACACCTCCTCCTCAAAAAGAGAATGCCGAATCCCAATCCGTAAAGTTGCCGAACAATCGCGACTAGCCGATCAAGTGACAATATGTCCACGGACTTGTTGGCGGAATTCGTTGGCATGTGCGATCGTAGGAAATGGCGTCTTCATTCCTCCGGTGCCAGTGACAATCAGTGTGCCGTATCCCAGGAGACGCCCCAACGCGCTTTGGTCAACCATGATACCCTCGACTTTGGCTAGGAACAGTTCTACGGATTTTTGTCGGAGCGAACCCATTTTGGCAAGAACGCGTTTGTCCGTTACGGCAAACTCGGTAAAGAAGAATGCAATCAGATTGAGCAACACTCGAATCGCTAATCCGAAGATAACGACGCTGAAGAAGATCGTTATCGACGCGTTGATGAGGGTCAGGGTCGCTATAGCGTCGCGATTATTTGACATGTTGTTAGCAACAAATACAAGAAGCAAGGGTGCGACGGTAAACCACAGCAAAATCCAGAACACGATCCCCAAGACAGGCATGACAATACTGATCTAGTGAATACGTGTGCGGTAAAGTACTTGCTCGCCGGGCATCAGGTTTTGATCTACGTAGCTCATTTTCTCCCCCTCGAGATAGAATCATTTTGCGTAAAACAAAAACCCGACTTGGCGCGCGACCAAGACGGGCAACCGATTCTATAATCTCCCTCTCTCCCACAATGAGTCAGAGGGTTCTTTAGTCAGCTAGATAATACCACCGGTTTCCGCTGATGTCAATGGTTTTTTGAATCTATCCCGGTTATCTTCTTCGTCCTTGGGTCGACGACGTCATTTCATCTGATACCAAAACGCGGTGGACGAATACGTCACCGACAGATTGTTGCCCTTGTTGCCGTGCTGCACTTCGACACGCAGATGATTACGGAACTCGGGCGCATCGTTCAGATAAAAGCGGTACTGCGACGAGGGTTCCAGCGGCGTCGAATGATCCAGCAGTGTCACGCCGGCGAGGCAGTAGGTCGCTTTGTAGCCGGGATAGCCGGCGTAAACGTAGTAATAACTCGCGTTGAAATCGTCCTCGATGCCGGTGCCCGGCAACGCCAGCCGTCCGTCCGCCCAAACGTCTACATTCGATTCCAAGTACGGAAAGCGCCACGTTTGCGGAACTTGTCCATTCAGCGAACGCCGGTCCAAATCCCACGCGTTAAAAATCATCCCCAGATATTTCCCGCTGCCATTGACGTCGATCACAACGTAATTGTCCCCATCGTCTTCGCGCGCGATCATTCGCCGCGTGCCGTAAAAGGCGTGCAACCGCGCGTTCTCAGTGCCGGGAACGGAATCGGTGGTCGTCACCTCCAACGTCAGCGGCAGTGTTTCTGCGCGATCGTTGAGAAAGACAATGCGCGCGGATTGAAATGGCATCGGAAAGTTGTTGTAGAAAATCGTCTCGGCGTCCGTCGTAACCGTCCCAAGCGGCAGCGCGTGGTACGGCAAGAGTTGCCGGTCGGTGCCGAACAGCGCGCGCAGCGGCGCGGAGAAACTGGGCGTCGGCTCGCCGTCCCAAAAAATCTGCATCCACACCGAGTCGTCCATTCCGCGCGGCACGCGCACCCGCAGCCCGGCAATCGTCGCCGGCACGCTGAAATCGACCTCGGCTGACGTGTTGTGCGGGATCGAGAGATCGAATGTTTTATAATCCCCCGCCGGCGCGGCGGCGCAGGTCTGCCACGCCTGCGCGGCTTGATCGAGCGTCGCCTGCGTATTTGCCGAAAGCTGCGGCGTAAACGATTGCGCCGGCGCGGCGACCTCGACCGGCGGCGCGCTGAGGTTGTTAGGGTCGGCGCCCGGCAGCGCCGTTGGCAGCGCGGCAACGGTCGGCGAGATCAGGCGCTTGACTTCGATTTGCATCAACCGCGGCCGCCCGGTCGTCGTCACGCGGATCGAGTGCAGGAATGGAATCGGCACGTAATTGATGTTGCCGCCGTCGGCGGAGGCGTAGAACGCGGCGAGCGGCGCGGGAAACGGATTCTTGCCAACAAAGAGGTCTTTGATGCCAACGTCGATGCGCGGCGTTGGCTCATCGTCGAAATAGAACCGGATGTTGCCCATCGCGCCAAGGTCGCCCCAGTTGTTCCACTCTTCGTTCTGCGACATATCCTTGGGATTATTGACGCTTTGGTGCTGCTGGTAAGCAAACCAGATTCGCGCGATATAACCCGGTCCTTGGACGCGCGGCACGATCTCGTACTCCGGCGAGCCATCGTAACCGGGGACGATGCGATAGGACTGCCGCACGCCGTTCTCGTCGATGTAACCATAGTTCTTGCCGGTAAAGTTGCCGTCGTCGATGAAATAGTCAAAGTAATGTTCCAGCGCCGTCCAGTTGCGGCTGGTGAATTGCGTCGCGATCGTGTTCTCCATCAGCGGCAGCCGCGACAAATCGAAAAGATTGGCGATGTGCTGCTGCAAGAAGGAGGTCGGCGCGGGCGGCGTCGCCGTGGGAGACGGCGTGGGCGTTTCGG
>DAIDTM010000283.1 GCA_027457205.1 Anaerolineae bacterium
GTCATTGCGAGCCGCCGCAGGTGGCGAAGTAACCGGCAAAGCCGAGCCGCGCAAACCGGTGGACGCGTGAATAAAACTTGCCACATGAGCCAAATCTGCCAAAGGGATTTGGCACGTTTGGCATATTTGGCACCTTTGGCATTTGTGATTATATGAAAGGTATACTCACCACCTACGGCGCATATCTTCCCCTCACCTCCCACACCCCCACTCTCACTCTCGGTGAAGGCGACACACCCCTCGTCGCCGCGCCGGTGCTCTCGCGGGAAACCTGCGCGGATGTTTTTTTGAAACTGGAAGGGTGCAATCCGACCGGCTCGTTCAAAGATCGCGGGATGGTCGTCGCGGTTGCCAAAGCCGTGGAGGAAGGCGCGCGCGCGGTCATCTGCGCGTCGACCGGCAACACCGCGGCGAGCGCGGCGGCGTACGCGGCGCGCGCCGGGCTGACGTGCGCAGTCGTGATTCCGTCCGGCAAAATCGCGCTCGGCAAACTGTCGCAGGCGATCATCCACCACGCGCGCGTTTTGCCCATCGAAGGCAATTTCGATCAGGCACTCAAACTCGTGTGCGAACTCGCGGAGCAGGGATCGATCACACTCGTCAATTCCGTGAACCCGTACCGCATCGAGGGACAAAAGACCGGCGCGTTCGAAATCGTGGACGAACTGGGTGACGCGCCGGACATCCTTGCGCTGCCGGTTGGCAACGCCGGCAATATCACCGCGTACTGGCGCGGCTTTGGCGAATACCAGCGCGCGGGCAAAGCAACGCGGCGACCCAAGATGTTCGGCTTTCAAGCCGCCGGCGCGGCGCCGATCGTGCGCGGCGCGCCGGTCGAATCGCCGCAGACAGTCGCCACCGCGATCCGCATCGGCAACCCGGCATCGTGGCGCGGCGCGGTCGCCGCGCGCGACGAGTCCGGCGGCTTGATCGACGCGGTGACGGACGACGAGATTCTCGCGGCGTACCATTTCCTCGCCGAACGCGAGGGCGTGTTCTGCGAGCCGGCATCGGCGGCGGGCGTCGCCGGCATCCTGAAACTCGCGCGCGCGGCGCGGCTACCGCACGGCGCGCGCATCGTTTGTATTCTGACTGGCAACGGCTTGAAAGACCCAGACAATGCCATCGCGCAAGCCGAGATGCCGCGCGCGCTGCCGGCGACGATGGAGGCACTGACAGGAATATTAGATTTATGATTTAAGATTTCTGATTTCTTGCTTTGGAGGTAACCGTGGCAGATATCACGAAAGAGGATTTGAAAAAGCGGACGAAGGAGTTTGCTCTTCGAGTAATCAATCTGACAAATGCACTGCCCAACACGTACGCAGGAAAAGTCTTGGCAAATCAGTTGCTTCGGGCAGGAACAGCCGTCGGTGCCAATTATCGCGCTGCGCTTCGGGCACGCTCTACGCCAGATTTTATCAACAAGATAGGAGTGGTTCTTGAAGAGTCTGACGAATCGGCATATTGGATGGAATTGATCATCGAAACAAAGATCTTGCCCGAATCACGCGTTTCGAGTCTCTTGCAAGAAGCGAACGAATTGACCGCCATATTTGCCGCAACTCACAAAACGATCAAAGCAAAACGCACGTTGCTGAAATCCTAAATCCTAAATCTTAAATCCTAAATGAAATTGCGTATCCGTGTTCCCGCTACCACCGCCAACCTTGGACCCGGCTTTGATTGCCTCGGTCTCGCGCTCGATTGGTGGAATACCATCGAGATCGAGACGATCGCGCGTGGCTTGCAAGTCGAATGCGATTGTCCCGACGGCGTGGACATTCCGCTCAATCGCCACAATCTGGTCGTCTATGGCATCGACGCGGTGTATCGGCTCGCCAAACAAAAACGCCCGCCGCTCCGCATTCACCTCACCACTCACATTCCGATTGCGAGCGGACTGGGTTCGAGTTCCGCGCCGATTGTCGGCGGCTTGATCGCGGCGAATGTCCTGCTCGGCAATTTGTATTCGCGGGATGAACTGGTCACGCTGGCGACGCGCATCGAAGGGCATCCCGATAACGTCGCGCCGGCGCTGCTTGGCGGCTTGATGGTCGCGGCGATAGATGGCAAGCAGGTCACGGTCGCGCGTTTTCCGGTGCCGCGCGAATTGCGCTGCGTGCTATTCGTTCCGAAGGTAACGCTCTTGACGAAGAAATCGCGCGGCGTTTTGCCGAAACGCATCCCGCGCGCCGACGCGATCTACAACGCCAGCCGCGTCGCGCTCTGGATCGCCGCGCTGCGCGAACGGCGCTGGGATTGGCTCGAAGTGGCGACGCAGGATCGGCTGCATCAACCGTACCGCGCGAAACTGGTGCCGGGAATGTACGAACTCTTCAACGCGGCGAAAGACGCGGGCGCGCGCGGCGCGGCGCTCAGCGGTGCGGGACCGACGATCATCGCGTTCGCCAATCATCAGGGCGAACCGGTCGCCCGGGCGATGGCGCAGACCGCCCGGCGCATCGGCTTGGAAGGGATGACGCGCGTGGTGGGGGTCAGCGCCAAGGGCGCGCAAGTGACGCGGAGCGATTGAGCCGCCAGTGATTTGACTAGACGCATTTCTTGTGATATATTGGCGGCAATTGAACCAGCCAGTTTTTGATCGAACAAAGGGGCGAAACTAATCAGCGACAAGAACCTCCGAATCAATCAGTCTATTCGCGCAAAAGAGGTCCGCGTGATCGACGATGCCGGCAAGCAGGTCGGCGTGATGGCGACGTACGAAGCGTTGCGCCTGGCGCAGGAGCGTAACCTGGATCTCGTCGAAGTCGCGCCGAACGCGCAGCCGCCCGTCTGTCGAATCATCGACTTTGGCAAATTTATGTACGAGCGCACCAAAAAGGAGCGCGAAGCCAAAAAAGGACAGAAGGCGATTGAGATCAAGGAGCTGCGTATTCGTCCCAAGACGAATTGGTACCATACGGGTTTCAAACTCAAGCGCGTGCGCGAATTTCTAAAAGCCGGCAATAAGATCCGAGTGCGCGTGATCTTCCGAGCGCGCGAGATTTCGCACATCAACATCGGCAGAGAGATTCTGGAAAAAGTCGCCGTCGAATTGGCGGACGCGGCGACGATCGAGCAGACGCCGTTGATGGATGGCAAGAGCATCGTGATGCTGCTTGCGCCCGGCGCGATGAAAGGTGGACCGGAAGCCGCGCGTGCGATGATCAAGGGCACGCGGGTGTACGTGCCGCCGCCGGAAGAAGTTAGCGCGCCGCCGCCATCTGCGTAAGCAATCCGAGTGCTTGAAGGGTCGGGGCAAAGCCCCGACCTTGTTTTGAAAGCGTTTAACGGGTCACCCTGAACCGCGCAGCGGCGAAGAGTCACGTAATTTGCGCGATGCTTCGCCTCGCTCAGCATGACCACATTGAGATAACGACTGGAGAGGATGCAGTGCCTAAACTGAAAACCCACAAATCGACCGCCAAGCGGTTCAAGATCACGGCGACAGGCAAGGTGATGCGCACCAAAGTCGGCAAGTCGCATCTGCGCCGCCGCAAACCCAAGCGCAACAAGCGCGCGTTCGACCGCCGCGAGCAGGTGATGAGTTTTGAGCGCGCCAAAAAAATCAAACAGCTCGCTCCGACGCTGAGGCAAAAATAATTTAGGATTTACAATTTAGGATTTATGATTCAAGAAACGGCTGATTTGAGATTCTAGATCATAAATCGTAAATCTGAAATCCTCCTGGAGGATATCGTGGCTAGAGTGAAACGCGGCGTGACTTCACACGCGCGCCACAAAAAAGTACTGAAGCTGACCAAGGGTCAGGTGCATTCGAGACACCTGCTCTTTCGCCGCGCGAACGAAGCGCTGCTCCACTCGAAATATTATGCGACGGTCGGGCGCAAGAAACGCAAAGATGATTTCCGCCGGCTGTGGATCGTGCGTATCAACGCGGCGGCGCGTCCGTTGGGGCTGACGTACAGCAAGATGATCGCGGGACTCAAGCGCGCCGGCATCGAGGTCGATCGTAAGATTCTTGCCGATCTCGCGGTCAACGACGACAAGGCGTTCGCGAAACTGGCGGAAGCGGCAAAAGCCTAGTCGCGTAGTCACGTGGTCGCCTAGTCAGATAGTCGAGGACCATCTTGACCACGAGACCATACGACTACTGGACTAGCCGACGCAATGATCACCAGTCTTTCAAATCCTAAGATCAAATTGATTCGTTCGCTGGCGCGGCGACGCGCGCGGTATGCCGCGCAACAGTTCGTCGTGGAAGGCGTGCGGCTCATCGAAGAAGTTATCGGAGCGGGGATTGCCCCCGCTCTTGTCTTGTACGCCGCGCGCGCGGAAAACGACCCGCGCGCGCATGCGCTGCTGGAACGCCTGCGCGCGGCGACGCCAGAAGTCTTCGCGGCAAGCGACGAGGTGATGCAAGCCGCCTCGAGCACCGAGACGCCGCAGGGCATCGTAGCGGTTGCGCCGTTCGTCGCGCTGCCGATGCCCGCGCCGCCGCCGTTCGCCTTGATTCTGGACGCGGTACGCGATCCCGGCAACGTCGGTACGATCTTGCGCTCGGCGCGTGCCGCTGGCGTCGATGCGGTCTTTTTCGCGCCCGGCACTGCCTACCCGTACAACGACAAGGTTGTGCGCGCGGCGATGGGCGCGCATTTTCGCGTGCCGCTGCGCGTGGCATCGTGGGAGCAAATCGCGGACGCGGCGCGCGGCGTCCCGCGCGTTTATCTGGCGGACGCGCGCGGCGACGTGGTGTACACGCGCGCGGACTGGACGCGTCCGCTCGCGCTCATCGTCGGCGGCGAGGCGGAAGGCGCGAGCGATGCGGCGCGACAAATCGCCACGGCGCGCGTTTCGATCCCGATGCACGGCGGCGCGGAATCGCTGAACGCGGCGATGGCAGCAACAGTGCTACTGTTTGAGGCGGCGAGAAAATCGTAGGAGCGACTGCCAGGTCGCTCCTACACGTTTTTATGGTATAATTCGACTGACCCTGGGAAACGCTGCATCAACGGAGATGTCAGATGATCGATTCGCTTGCACGCTATCGCCCGTACATCGCCATGCTGATCCTCTTCGTGATCGTCCTCGGCGCAACCATCCTCGCGCTGCGCCAACCCGCGCCCGCCGCGCTGACGATCATCACGCCGACGCCGCGCCCCACGGCGACGCCGGCATCCATCATCGTCGATGTGCGCGGCGCGGTGGCGAAGCCGGGCGTGTATACGCTGATCGCCGGTAGCCGCGTGCAGGACGCGCTCGCGCAAGCCGGCGCGGCGCTGCCAAACGCCGAGACGCGTAACCTGAATCTGGCGCGCCGACTGAACGACGGCGAACAACTCTACGTGCCAACCATCGGCGAAGCGACGGCAACTCCGCTGCCTGCGCCCGGCAAGAGCGCGCCGGCGAGCGCGGCGACGAAAACCCCGCTTGGAAAAATCAACGTCAACACGGCAACTCTGGAAGAACTGGACGCGCTGCCCGGCATCGGACCCGCGATCGCGCAGCGCATCATCGATTATCGCAACCAGAACGGCGCATTCAAGCAAATCGACGATTTGAAAAAAGTGCGCGGCATCGGCGATGCGCTGTTCGCTCAGATCAAGGAGTTGGTGACGTTACAATGATGAGACAAACTATTCCGATCCTCCTGCTCGCGGTCTGGCTGTCCGCGTGCGCGCCTGCCGCGGCGACGCCCGTCTCAGCGCCTACGTCTGCGCCAGCGATCAAAAGCCCCGTGCCGGCGCCGACGCAGACGCAGCCCCCCACCGGACCGACCCGCTCGCCCATCACGGTCGTTGATGTCCAGCAATCCCGGCAGCCGAACGGCAGCATCAAAACGACGGCGAATGTGACGACGGCGGATAACCTGGGGCTGGGGCAAATGGAAGTGGCGTCGCCGGATACGATGTTGATGGGTGAGACGCGGACGATCAGTCTGCGTGTATCGCCCGCCGCGCAGCTCGCTTCTTCCACGCCGATTGCCGCGCCGGGCAAGACGCCCGACCTGCCCAGCTTCGTCTACAAATTCGGCGGCAACATCGACTTGTATCCGATCATGATCGCGGAATTGCGAACGCTCTCATTTGATGTCGATAAACCCGGTCCGATCCGACGGACGATCTCGCCGAACATTCCAGTCACCTGGGATTGGATCGTCAGCCCGCGCTCGACCGGTCGCCAGGAACTTGCCATCGAAATTTCGATCCCGGCGGTCATCAACGGCGTCGATTCCGAACTGACCACGTTGCAAGACCTGCCGATCGAAATCGTGGTGCAAGCGCCCACGCCGACGCCGGTGCCGCTAGCGGACCAGCTGAGTCAATCGATTGCCAACAACACAGGCGCGATCGTCGTCGCGCTCATCGGATTGATCGGCACGCTCGCCGGCGTTCTGGTCAAGATGCGATCCGATCAAGAGAGAGACGCGCGGAAGAGATCGAAAAGATGAAAGCCGATTCGCGCGCGCTGCGCGATTTCTTCTCCGATCCCTCCCGCCTCGTCGACGCGCTCGTCGTCTTTGTGCCTGCCCCGCTCGTCCTCGCGCTGATCGGCGCGAACCCCGCGGCGATTTTTATCACGTCCGCGCTCGGCATCATCCAGCTCGCCGGCATCATGGGCGAAGCGACCGACGCGCTCGCGCAGCGTGCCGGCGCGCACGTCGGCGCGTTGCTGAACGCGACGTTCGGCAACGCGGCGGAATTGATTATCACGATCACCGCCATTCGCGCTGGCTTGCTCGAGGTCGTCAAGGCGTCCATCACCGGCTCGATCATCGGCAACATTCTTTTCGTGCTGGGATTGAGCGTGTTCGCCGGCGGACTTAGGCACGGCTTTCAACACTTCGGGCGGCGCAGCGCGTCGGTCAGCGTGACGATGATGGCGCTGGCGGTGATCGGTCTGGCGATCCCGGCGATCTTCGCGCAAGCGATTGCGTCGCGCAGTCTTGTCGGCGTGGAAGACCTCAGCATCGGCGTCGCGATTGCGTTGATGGTTGGGTACGCGCTCAGTCTAGTGTTTACGTTCACGCAATCTGCCTCGCCCGCCGCTGCTTCGCCCAGCAAGAGAGAATCAAAGAGGCAGGCGGATAGCGGAGCGACTTCTCCGGAACACGAAACTTGGAGTATGCCGCGCGCACTGACCGTCCTCGCCGTCAGCGTCATCTTCATCGCCATCCTCAGCGAACTTCTGGTCGGCGCGATCGAGCCGGTGATCCGCGAGTATGGTTTGACCGAGTTATTCGTCGGCGTGATTATCGTGCCGATCATCGGCAACGCGGCGGAGCATTTCGTCGCGGTCGAGATGGCGCTGAAGAACAAGATGGACCTCGCGCTCAACATCGCACTCGGATCGAGCATGCAGATCGCACTGTTCGTCGCGCCGCTGCTCGTGTTCGTCGGCATCTTCGCCGGGCATCCGATGAGTCTGGTGTTCAACCCGTTCGAACTCGCCGCGCTCGCCGCGTCGGTCATCATCGCCGCGCTCATCGCGCTCGACGGCGAATCGAATTGGCTGGAAGGCGCGCAGTTGATGATCGTCTACGTGATTCTCGCGCTGGCGTTTTTCTATCTGCCGGTTTGAACATTCAAACGTTTCAACGTTGATTGATGGCACATTACTTTTCACCAAAAACTCGCCTTGTCTTCGCGTGGTTTTGCGTCATCGTCCACGTCTTCGCGCTGCTGGCAGTGCTGCTCGTGCTGCGAAACGGCATCCCGCCGGGAGACCTCGCGGCGCGCGCGGCATTCGTCGCGACGAACGCAACCGCGTGGCGGATCGGCTGGGCGTTGTGGCTGCCAGCGTCGCTCGCACTCGTCTTGTTCTTCGCAGGATGGGCGGACGCGATGCCGTTGCGCGGCTGGGGCATGATCGCCGTCGCGCTGACGCTTGCCGGCGCGACGATCGATTGGGCAGACGAAATGTTCTGGATCGGACTCGCGCCCGGTCTCGCCGCGCGGTTTGCCGCCGATGCGTTCGCGGCGGGCGCGTACGCGCTGTGGGATCGCGCGTACGTCGTCATCTCGATGGGACTTGCGAATGGGCTGTATACGCTGGGTGGAATCATCCTCACCGCGCTGGCGTTCAAGACGCCCGGCTTTCCCAGGTGGCTCGCGTGGTTCAGCACGATCGTTTGGGCGCTCTCGCTCGACCTTAGCATCGCCGCGCTGATCGGCGACGGCGTAATCATTCAAGTCGTGTCGACGCTGGTCTTTATCGCGTTCTTGCCCTGGGTCGTCTTGATGGGCTATGGCTTTTTATCGGATCGCGTCGCCTCGCAAATAGCTCACGAGGAGAGGTAATATGAACTTTGGCGTTGGCTTGCCCAACTACGGACCGCATACTTCATTCGATGCGATCCGCCGCGTCGCGCGCGCGGCAGAGGAACTGGGGTACGATTCCGTCTGGACGACCGATCACGTGATCGTGCCCAAAGAGAACGTCGAGCCGTACGGTCACATCTTTGAATCCGTCGTGACGCTCGCGATGGTCGCGGCGGTCACGCAGCGCATCCGCGTTGGCACGTCGGTGATCGTTTTGCCGATGCGCAACCCGGTGCTCTTCGCGAAGCAAGCCGCGTCGATTGACGCGGCGTCCGGTGGACGAATGATCGTCGGCGTCGGCGTCGGCTGGAACGAGCCGGAATACAAAAACCTCGGCGCGAATTTCAAGAATCGCGGCAAGCGGCTCGACGAGGACATCGCGTTGCTGCGCGCGCTCTGGTCCAGCGAGGACGCGAGCTTTCGCGGCAAGTACACGCAGATCGCCGACTCGGTTTTTGCGCCGCTGCCGGCGCGCAAAGAAATTCCGATCTGGGTCGGCGGCAACGGCGAGCCGTCGTGGAAACGCGCCGCTGCGCTCGGGGACGCGTGGCACGCGACCGGCGCTGCGCCGGCGGGCGTCGCGGCGGCGATCCAGTATTTTCGCGAGCACCCACCGGCGCGGCAACTGACGATCTCGGCGCGCCTGAACATCGATATGAATCCGAACGTGCCGCCGACGTACGAGTACCGCGGCGCGCCGCGCCGCCGGCTGACCGGTACCGACGACGACATCCGCGCGACGCTGCGCGAGTACGCGCAAGCCGGCTTGCAGCAGGCCGCGCTCTGGTTTCCGACCGACGATGCTTCGACAACGCTCAAGCAGATGGAACGTTTTATGCGCGACATCGCACCCGAGCTTGCGAGTTGACGCGCGCATGTTGAACTGGCTCTCTCAAAATTCAAAACAGATTCGCCGCATCGCGGGCTACATCCTCGCCGTCGCCATCCTCTTCTTCCTCGGCGATTTGCTCTACCGCACCTGGGGCGACCTCGCCAAATCTGGCTTTCAGTTTCAATTCGATCTGCCGCGCCTCGCGGTCTCGCTCGCGTTGCTCGTGGTCGCGCGCGCGTTCGCGGTGGAAGCGTGGCGGCGCATCCTGATTTCGCTCGGCGAGCGCTTTGGCTTTGCGTTCGGCGCGCGCGTGTGGTTTCTCTCGAATCTGACGCGCTATGTGCCCGGCAACATCTGGCAGGTCGCCACGATGATGGCGCTGGTGAACGACAAGGGCGTGAGCAAGACGAACGCGCTGCTGAGCCAGGTCATCTACACCGCGATCGCGC
>DAIDTM010000284.1 GCA_027457205.1 Anaerolineae bacterium
AATCTTGCGGTACGTTGGTCCAGTCGGAATGCCCATCTGCTGAAGGTCTGCGCCGGTCAATTCGGGCGTGACGCCGCGCAAGCGCGCGCGGAAAAGTTCGATACGTTCGCGCACGCGCGCGTCATCGGTTGCCAGCGCAAAAATCGCGAGCGCGCTGTCCGAATAATCGCGCAGCCCGCGATAGATCGCGCTGGGCGCGACGGCGGTGGGCGGCTGGCTGAGCGGCGCGGTCATCTCTTCGCGCAGCGCGAGCAGCTGCAAGATCGTTTCCGTTTCCGCCTTGGACAACTTGAGCCGCTGGGCGTAATCACGCGCTTCGACTTGGGTCAAATGATACGCCAGTAATCCAAAAAAGGCAATTGACTTGCAGCCGGCGTCGCGCGCGGCGCGGAATCTCTGCGCGTGCCATTCCGTAAACTCCAGCGGTGGAAAAATCGCGCGCAGCACGCCGAGGTCTGCCAGACGCGCCATCGCCTTCTCTGGCTCGCTTTCCTGGACGATCAGCGTCAGTTCGTGCCGCACACGCTCGCCGCTGACGCGGTGCAGCGTATCGAGCGCATCGCCGATCAACTGCGCGGTACGCGGCTCGATCTTGAAACCTAGCCGCTGCTCCAGCCGTACCGCGCGCAGGATTCGCGTCGGGTCTTCGATGAAACTCAGATTGTGCAGCACGCGGATGATGCCGCGCTGCAAGTCCGCCTCGCCGCCAAACGGATCAAGCAGCTGCCCGTACCGCTCCGGGTCGATGCAAATGGCGAGCGTGTTGATCGTGAAATCGCGGCGACGCAAATCCTGCTTGATCGACGAAGTTTCCACCTCTGGCAGCGCGGACGGATGCGCGTAAAATTCCGTGCGCGCCGTTGTGAAATCCAAGTGGTCGGTCTGCGCGGCGCTCGCCGAGACGCTCCCGCGAGACGCGTCCGCCGGCATTATCCACTTGGCGGTCCCAAAGCGCGTGTGACCGTGCACGCGACCGCCGCGTTTTTTCGCGAGGCGTTTCGCCAGCGCGATCGCGTCGCCTTCGACGACCAGGTCAAGATCAAGGTTGGGTTGATTCAGCAGCAGATCGCGCACAAAACCGCCGACGATGTAAACGCTGTAATTCAATTTTTGTGCCGCCTCGCTCACATCGCGCAGGAGCGCCAAGAGTTCCGGCGGCAGCCATTTCTCCAGCCGCGCTGCCATATCCCCCGCGCGCGTCGGGCGCGCCGCACCCCACTGCTTGATGAGATCGGTGCGCGTGACGATGCCGATGATCTCTTTGCGTTTCGCGTCGACGACGGGCACCTGTCCGATGTCGGTCTCGATCATCAACGCGCGCAACGTTTCCAGCGAATCGTCCGGCGACACGGCGACGGGCTTGCGCATAAAATTCTTGATCGGCGCGTTCGCGAGTTTGTGGTGCATCGCTCGGTCGATCTCGCGCCGCGACAGTACGCCGACGAGTTTGCCGCGCCGCACGACCGGAAAGCCCTCGTGCCCGTAGCGATTCATCACCTCGGCGGCTTGCGCCACGGTGGTGTCCGGTCCCAGCGTATGCACGCCAAACGACATCAGTTCGCGCACTGTGACGGACGGCTTGACCGACGCTTTGAGCAGCTTCAGGAGCTTGGCTTTGACCTGGCGCAGATCGGAATCGCGAATGAGCGCGGCAGCGGCTTTATCATGCCCGCCGCCGCCGAATGCTTCCGCAATCGCCGCCACGTCAATCGCGGCGCGGTCCGAGCGCGCGACCATCTGGATCGAACCATCCATCTGGACGAGGACGAACAGCGCGGCAGGATCGTGCAGTTCGCGCAGTTGGTGCGCCAGCGTCGAAACTTCTTCGACATAGGAATCCGCGCGCGCCGCGGCAATCGCAATCGTGTGCCCAGCGACATCGACCATCTGCATCTTTTCGATCAACACCTGGTACAGTTTGCGCTGCGCGTCGGTGAGCGGATGATTCAGGAAATCGTTGACGACCGCGAGGTTCGCGCCCTGCTCCAGCAGAAACGCGGCGGCACGCGCATCGCGCGCAGTCGTCGTCAGGTAGGAGAGCGCGCCGGTGTCCTCGTAAATCCCGAGCAGCAAAAGCGTCACTTCAATCGGCGCGAGCGGCAATTCCTTTTCGCGAATTTCGTCGACGAAGAGCGTCGTCGTCGCGCCCACGTCGCCGCCGAAGAACGTCATCGTCTTTTTCAGCTCGCGCGTGAGCGGATGATGATCGATGATGTGAATGTGCGCGTCCTGGCGCGCGCCGCGTGCAGAAGGGACGCCCTGCGTATCGACCAAGAGGATTTCGCGGAACTTGCCGCGCGGTAAATCGTCCTGGCGCGTCAGAGGAAGCGCATCGCAATAGAGCGCGCAAAAATCGCGCACGTTGCGGTTCATCTGGCGCGGCAGCACCGCGACGGCATCCGGGTAGATTTTTTTCGCGCCGAGGAGCGCGGCAAGCGCGTCGAAATCGGCGTGTTCGTGCGTGAGGATGGCGTCCATCGAGGGGAATTATAGCACAGTTTCGCCGCGCGCCCTAAGCGCGCCGGACGATTGACAAGCCGCGTCCAGACGCTATAATGCTCGCGCTATGTTTCCGAGATTCCCCGGTCCCATTACCGGCGATCTGGAAGGCGACCTCGCGATCTTGCTGCTTGCGATTGCGCTGATCGTCGCACTGCGCGCCATCGATGCGTCACGCGCGCGAAACTCGCGCTTGGCGTCGCTGGCTGCCGGCATCGCGCTTGCCGGCGTGTCTGTGGTTCTATTTATCGATGCCACCAACGCGCCGAATCCGCAGTTCTTGAATGCGCCGGTAGACGCCGCGCGCGCGGCGCAGGGCAAGACGGTCTACGACCATTTCTGCGCGGCATGTCACGGAACAACAGGACACGGCGATGGACCGGCTGCGCCGGGCTTGCGAATCCGCCCCGTTGATTTGACCGTGCACGTCTTCCAGCATGACGAGACGTATCTGGCGCAGGCGATCAGCGGCGGAATGCCGGCGATGCCGGCGTTCAAGGAGCGACTGACGAGCGAACAAATCGCGGACGTGATCGAATATATGCGGCTGCTCGGACATCAAGCGCGCTGAGCGCAAAACATTCGCGCTGTTAACCTCCCGCAGGTTCTGAAACCTGCGGGAGGTTTTTGCTTTGCCACCATTCACGCGCGGCGAGGACGATGTAAAACATCAGCGCGAGGTTCAGCCCGATGTTGAAAAAGACGACGAGCGTGGACGCGAGCGTGTGCGTGTGCGGCGGCGTGACGCCTAGCCCCGCCATATTCATTACCACGCTGAGGAATCCATGCCCGGTCAAGTACGGCGTATAGTTGATCTCCAGCGCGTTGAAAACCCTCGGCAGGAGTTGCGAGCCGCGAAAATCGCCCATCAGATGCCGTACGTGATTTACGCCCGCGCCGTAGAACGCCTCGAACGCATACGCCAGCAAAATCGCCAGACCGATGACGTGCCCGCGCCGCGCCAGCCACAACCCGATCGGCGGAACGATGAGGTAGATCAGCGCGAGGTCGAATAGAAATTCGCCGACGCCGATGTTGTACCAGTCCGGCTCGCGCGTCACCAGCGCGTCGTCCAGCGCGTGCAAGCCGAGTCCGACGAGACTGACGCAAAACAGGATCGTGATGTAGCGCAGGTAAGTAGTCCACTTGGTGCTCAAGATTTGATTTTTCCTCATTCGCGCCAATCAAATCCGCCGTAGCCGTGGCTGTCCGAAATCTGATTGATCTTTTTCGTCGCCACGTCCAACAGATAAACGCCGGTCGCGTCGTAAAACGCGATCTGCTTGCCATCCGCCGACCACGCCGGCACCGGGCTGTCCGCGCCGATGTGCGTCAGCTGCTCGAACTTGGCGCCGTCGGGACTGACGAGCCACAAGTCCCACGGCAAGCCGTGCGCCTCGGCTTTTTCCGCGAAGCAAAAAACGCCGAATGCCACCGCGCAAGAACCATCGCTCGCCGGCGAATTGAACGCGTACGCGCCGGGCAGTTTCTTATTCGCGGGACCGGACTCGGCAAAGACGATCTCTTGTCCGTCCGGCGAAAAGCGCGCGCCGTAAATCGCCGCAAAGACATTATTTTCCAAGATGCGCTTCGCGCCGCTGCCGTCGATGTTCGCCACCCACAAACTCGACGAGTACGTCTGGTAATCCAACTGCGAGTACACGATCTTTTTCCCATCGGGCGAGAACGTGGCTTCGCGCGCATTCTCCAGCACCTTGCGGAGCGGACCGCCGCTGACGCTGACCAGGTCGATCTCGTCGTGCTGGCTCGACGGCGGCACCGGATACGACTGGGTAATCAAAAGGTTTTTGCCGTCCACACTCCACGCCGGAAAACTGTACGAGATTTTGGGGTCTTTCGGCGTTGCCACCACACGCATGTTCGTTCCATCGACATTCATCACGCGCACGTCTTGCAGCACCTGACCGTCCTTGGTGAACGAGCTAACCGAGAAGGCGATCTGTTTGCCGTCCGGCGAAAAGACCGGCGCATCGGCGTAGAGTTCCTGCGACGCCTTGAGCACCACGCGCGGATCGTTTTTGCCGGCGTCTTCGACCAAGATGCTCCCATCGCCCAGCGCGAAAACAAAGCGCCCTTTCAAGCCCAGCGCGCTGACCGGCGTACTGGCGACGAGCTGGGATTGGTACTGTGGAGAAGTTGATTGCGACGGCGCTGGGGCGGAGAACGTGGACGGCGGCAGCGCCGATGAAGCCGGCGTAGGCGTCGGTGTTGCCGCGCCGCACGCCGCGATCAGCAGCGCCAGAACCGCCGCGCCAACCAACGCGGCAACGAATCGGGAAAAATATATTTTCATAGGACCACCTTGTTAGTTTGGATTAGTTGGGTTTTGCAGCGTGATGACAAAACCGGTGGATTGACAATCGAAATGCAACTGCGCGGCGCGCGGCGCGGTAAATTCCAACTCGGCAATGCCCGCGCCGCTGAACGGAGTGGACTGCCCGAGTTCAGGCAGCGTCATCTTGCCGCCGCAGCGCGTCTTGCTCGGCTCCATCAGCATCGCCGTGACGCGAACGGATTGCTGTGCCGAGACATTCGTCTGATCCGGCACGACCGTCCCGGCATAGACGAGTTCGTTGATCTGCTGAACGGACGAAGGGCTGTTGTCGATACGCTGGCTGATGACCGGACCGTTATTCTCCGGCACGTTGAACTGGAAAGCGGCGGTGCGGGTGTTTTTATCCGCCGTTTGCACGACCAGTCCAATCTGCCACGGACCGCCCATGTAAATCCAGGGACCGCTGGCGCGATAGTGCCCGTTGCCCGCCGGCAACGCGCGCACAGAATTGGCTTCGTGCGTCATATTCGTCATTCCCGTGACGAGCATCACGCGCGACGCGTCGTCCACCGGCGCGCCCGATGCGTCGGTCAGTCGCACGTCGAAATCGCTGACGCCGGCGGCGCGCGGCAGAACGGACAATTCGACGTTCATGCCGGCGACTTGCTGCCGCAGGTCGATCTCGCCGACGGTTGGCGTCGGAATGTCCAGTGGCGCGTTGTAATCGAGATAATACTGCATCATAAAATGCGACGGCGCGATCATCGCGTACTGCTGAACGAGGTGATCGGTCACGCCGATCCAGTACGCGAAATGCGTCGCCGTATCTCCCGATCCCAACGTGGATTCGACGATCTGCATCGGCGCGCCGTTCAACGTGTCGGTGCGTCCAAGCCGGATGCCGTTCGCCTGGCTGACATTATCGAAACTGGGAAAGACAAACGGATCGACGCGCGCGCGCGAAGACCAGACGCCGTTCTGAAGATCGTACTGCGTCGCGCCTACGGCAATCGATTCGATTCCGCCGGCGACTTGATAAAGCAATCGATCGGGCGCTTGATACTCGTACTGCGTCGTCGCGCTGCCGCCGTTGCCATCGGTCAAGTCTTGCGTCGCGCGCAGCGTCTTGAGCGTGTTCATCTGCGCGTCAGACTGTTGGAGGATTTGCAGCGCGCCCGCGTCGTTGGCTTGACTGCCGGCTTGATTCCCGGCTTGGTAAAACGGAAACGCGGTAACTACTTCGCCGCTCTGTCGCTGCGCGATGACGCGCATCAACCACATTCCCGGCTGCGAAAGAAAATTGCCGGACGCGCGGTAATGCCCATCCGCGCCGGCAGTCAAATTCACCGGCGTCGGATTACCGCTCTGATCGAGCCAGGTGAATTCGAGCGTCGCGCTCTGAACGCCCGCCGCCGGCTGTTGGTTCGCGTCGGTAAACTCGGCGTCGAATGTTGGCATCGCGCCGGACGACGGCGAAATCGTGAGCGTTACGTTGAAATCCGCCGCGGGATGTCCGACCAACACGATCGATTGAGCAGTTGCGGCAGCAGGCGGCGGAGTCGGCGTGGAATTCGCACCGAACGTATTCTTGACAAACGTGACCACCTGCCAGCGCTGCAAGTCGGTGAGCGTCGAATCCCAGGCGGGCATCGCAGTGCCGGAGATTCCATGCGTCACCCACCAATACAAATCGCCTTCGGTGTGCAGCGGCGCGTGCACCGTGAGATCGGCGGGCTTGGGATTGAGATTCGCCGCGGCGGGACCGTCGCCTTTACCGTCCACGCCGTGACAGGTCGCGCAGTTCTGGAGAAAGACTTGGCGTCCCGCCGCGATCTGCGCGGGAACCGGTCGCACCGGATCGGGCTGCAAGTGCGCGAACGCCGGCACGACCGGCACGATCACCACCGGTCCGGGCGCGGTGCTGGCGACCGCTTGATTGACGACGATCACGCCCGTCAATGAAATGGCGACCGCGCCGATCAAACTCAACCACCGTTCGCGTCGCTGACCCAGCAACAACACCGTCGCCGTGGCTATCGCAAAGCCGGCGAGCGTCAGACCGAGACCGGCTTGCGCTGTCGGATCATTCACGACCGGCGAAAGCGTGAACTGCGCGGCGGGCTGCGACTGGGTGAATATCGAGAAGGTGGTACGCGCGTCGTCGTACCCAGGTCGGCGCACCAAGATTTCCACGTGCCACGTTCCGACCATGCTGAGAAGGTCGCCGTGAAAAGTGTAATGCCCGTTGCCCTGCGACGTCGCGGCGTTCTCCTGAATGCCCATATCCATCTCGACCATGCTGGAATACAGGCGGACCACGGTCGCGTTGGTCACGGGCTGCCCTGATGCATCCTGCACCTTGACGTCGAAATCGTTCGTGCCAACCTGCGCTGGCAAAACGCCCAGCGTCACGTTCAGACCGTCCACCGAATGCGTTTCGATCCACAACTTGGACGATGGATCGTACGCGCCTTTTGCCGGCGCGACGCTCGTCAAAAAGCCCACCACGAGCAGAACGGCTGCCGCCAAGACCGCTTCCAGCGCGACGATGAAATCGATTCGATGAATGAAAGGGACGGCGCGCTCAGCGCTGGCGCGCGCGTACGCGTTTCGATTGATGATGAGATTCACCGCGGCGAGCGCCAGCAGCGGAAGGATCAGCAAGAATTTGACGAAAAGCGTCTCGCCGTACAGCGTCGCAAAGAATGCTTCCAGCGAACCAACTTGGACGATCAGCGAGTACGCGCCGCTCAAGATGACGATGCCAACCGTGAGGAACGCGACGAGCGAGAAAGCGGAGATCACTGCCGCGAGCGTCTGCATTTTCGATGATGCGGGCAGCGCGCTTAAGAGCGCGGGCAGCGTAGCGATCAATTGAACGAGTCCGCCGACCCAGATCACGACGCCAAACAGGTGAATCAGATCGACGAGGAGTGGAAGGACGGGCGGATCGCTCACCGCCGCGCCGTGGCTGTCCAGACTTTGCGTGAGCGCTAAGAGGAATCCCAGCGCGAGCGCCAGCAGCAAGGCGCGGCTCGCGCGCGCGTCCGCCGTCATGCGCCAGCGCGCGCGGAAGAGAACGACGCCCAGCGCGACCAGAATCGCCGCGCGGAACAACCACACCGCGCCGAAACGCGTGGAGGTGAGAATCGGGATGACCGCGGTCAAGATATTGCCAACGGTGTACGCCTGCGCGAAAAGGGTCGCCAGGGTCGTCAGCGCATAGAGCGCAAAAACGATTTGCGTGTATCGCCGCCAGCGCCGCGTCCAAGCGGCGAGCGCGGCATCGGCTTCCACGTTGACGTTTGCGGATTTGAAATAATCGGCGTAGACACGTACGAGCGGCTTGGCGCTTTTCGCGGCGCGCAACGCGGGGAAAAGGACGAGCAGCGGAAAAGTGAAACTGCCTGCCAACAGCGATAGCAGCAGGATGTTCAGCCAGCGCACGACGACCTGGTACAGCGGCGGCGCGGCGGAATTGCTCAACGCCGTATCGACCTGAGACATGATCTCGTGCGGCGATGCTTCGGCGAGCGGCACATTGCCGACCGTGAACGGAAAACTGCCGGCGACGACGTGTCCGTCCACCGCACTCGTGGTTTTCCAGATGACGGTGTACAGCCCCGGCGGCAAATTCGGTTTGAGCGAGACCTCCATCCCTTTGGGGTCACCGCTCATCCGATGGCTGTCGCCTTTATCGACGCGCTGACTGTTTTTATCGACGACGGACGCGCTACTGAAACTCGGCTCGATGTCTTCGCTGAACCACATACGCACGATGTCTGGCGACGTCTTTTGCGCGGAGCCGGCTGCCGGTTCGGAACGCACGAGGTTAGCGTGCGCGAGCGCGACCGGCGCGGCAAAGAGCAGCAGCAACGCCGCCGCAAAGAAAAGTAGAAACTTGAGCTTTTTCTCCATGATCTTTCGCAACACTTTCCGGTACGATGGATTCGGAAAAACACCGGTCGATCAACCGACGCGTGTGTCTGTCACCGCGCCCAGATAAATCAACCCCATTGGCATACTCATCATCAGTCCACCGAGGTATTGATCGCTCAGTCCGTAGAGCGCGAACACGTGCGGCGCAGCGGCATACGTCGGATAAATCACCGTCGATGCGGAAATGAAGAACCATCCCAAAGTCGCCATCGGCAGAGTATCGAGAATCAGATAGGCGATCCGCCACAAGTACTGCAGGCGCGGCAACTCCGGCAACGGACTGAGGAGGGGAAACCAGTTCACCACGCCCGTCGCGATGAAGGTCAGATGCTCGATGATATGGATCGTTTCATTCTGAAGCGTTGCTTCGTACAACAGCGGAATGTGCCACAGGTAGAGATCGCCGTTAAACAAGAGAAACGCAACCGGCGGCAGCGTCAGAATTTTCGCGACGCGCATCACCGGCGCACGGAGCAACGGTCGCAGCATCCAGCCCGGCGTACCGAGCAGCAACAGCGGCGGTGCGATGACCATCAGCAGCGTATGCTGCAACATATGCGCGGTAAAGAGGTACTCGTCGCCGATGGCATCGAGCGGCGATACCAGCGCAAACAAAATGACGCCTACGCCGAGCAAAAACCACAGCGCCTGCTTCAAGGTGCGCGCATCGGAGGACTGGAAGCGCGAGCGAAACGGACCGATCGCGGCGAGGTACGCGCCGACGAACAGAACAGTCCCGATCAAGATGCTCGGATCCCAGTTCCATTCGTTCAACAACTGCTGCGCGCTTTCAGTCACATCCGCCCCGATTTGGAAACTTGACCTGCTTCAACCTTCAACTATCGGCGCGAGGCGCACGCCGTTCGCGCCACCACAGACCAAGCGCCAGTAAGCACAACAGGACGAGCGCGGCGTTCACGGCAATATTGACGTAGGCGATCCCGCTGGCAAAAAGCGATGGCACGCGCGGCTCTGCCGGCGCGAATCCGAGGATTTCCAGGATAATGCTCATAAATCCGTACCCCTGAATACTCATGATGTGAACGCCCAAGGAACCGAGAACGCGCGGCATCACGCCGAGCATCGGACGGTCGTCGGTGATGCCCGCGCCGTACATCACCTGCAGCGCGTATAGCCCCACGATCACCCAGCCGACCGGGTTGAATCGCCGCGCTAGGTAGACGCCGAGGGGCGGGACGATCAAGTAAATGAGGGCGAGGTATAAAAAGTACTGCGCGAGCGTGACGCCCCAATCTTCCGCCTCGCCCAGAACGATTCCATCGTACGCGGCGTGGAGCGCGAGAAAGACTAAACTAACGCCAAAAAGGATCGTGATGTACCGGTTCAGATTTTTCACGCGAACACTCCGATTCGACCGCGTCGCAAACCATTCTGGATGCCGTCCTCCCGCGGGCTAAACCCACGGGAGGACGGGCAACTATTTGCGACGCAAGCCCAGTCCGCCAACGATCAAGCCGAGCGCGCCAACCGCGATGCCGACGACCGCGAACGTGCGCGCGCTGTTCGCCGTATCTTGCGCGGCTTGCGCTTGCGCCGCGAGGTCTGCCGGCGAGGGCGCTTGGACTGGAAATTCTAACGCCGCGATGTCCTGCAC
>DAIDTM010000285.1 GCA_027457205.1 Anaerolineae bacterium
GCCTTCTTGCTCATGTCATTTCAGTTTGTCTCAAACTTTGCGTTTGCCGACCGCAGCGGCGAGACGCGCGAGCGCGCGCAGTGGACGCGCATTCTGTCCGCGCCGATTCCCCAAAACGCGATCCTGATCTCGAACGACCGCGACGAAATGATGCCGCTGTGGTACATTCAGTACGTCGAAAACACGCGGCGCGATCTAGTCGGTCTCTTTCCGCTCATCACGCCCGCGCCGCAGTACGCCAACATCGCGCGGCTGACGGACAGCGTGCTCGACGCGGGTGGCCCGGTCTATTTCATCAAGCCGATGCCGGGAATGGAGATCAAGTACCAGCTTGCCGCGTCCGATCCGCTTGTGCGCGTGTTGGGTCTCGCAGCAGCCGCGCCGCCGCAGTTCGCGTCAAGCGCGGTGATTGCCGACCGCGTGCGTGTGCTTGGCTACGACGTGACGCGCGAGCCGGGCGTGCTGCACGTGGCGATCTACTGGCAACCGCTCGTGAAATTGGATCGGAACTATACGACGTACGTGCATCTACTCGACGCCAACGGCAACAAGGTCGCGCAGGGAAACGATCATCAGGTCGGCGGCGATTTCTATCCAACCTCGCTGTGGCAGGTTGGCGAGACGCTGCGCGACGAGCAGACGATTGCGCTGCCGCAGAATCTCGCGCCCGGGACGTATCGCCTTGCCGCTGGGATGTACGCGCAGCCGGGTTTGCAAATGCTGGGCGAGCGGGTGGAGATCGGGCAATTACAAATGAGAAATGAGAAATGACAAATGATAAATGGGAAATGGTAAATGGCTGAGCCGGTTTTCGCAACCAAGCAGATGCTCGAAGAGGTCTTTGACGGCGCGGCGGAATTTTACGACCGCGCGGGACCTAGCATTTTTCGACAGTTCGCCGCGCGGCTCGTCGAGTGGATGACGATTGCGCCGGGCGCGCGCGCGCTGGATGTGGCAACGGGCAAAGGCGCGGTGCTGATTCCCATCGCGCAGCGCGTTGGTGCGGGTGGGAGCGTTATCGGAATCGATCTATCGAGCGCGATGTTGGACGAGGCGGAACGCGCCGCGCGCGCCGCGGGAACCGCCAATTACCAATTACGAAAAATGGACGCCGAGAATCTGGAATTTCCCGATGCGTCGTTCGACGCGGTGACGTGCGCGTTAGCGCTCTTCTTTTTCCCAGCGATGGACGCCGCGCGGCGCGAGATGTATCGCGTCGTGAAACCGGGCGGTCGAATCGGAATATCGATGTGGGGCAAATCGCCGTTCGACCCGGCGTGGAGAATCTTTGCGGAGCAGGTGCGCGCGTACGGCGTCGAAGTGCGGAATCCGCAGCGTGTCGCGTACACGCCGGAGGGCGTTCACGCGCTCCTCGCCGCGGCTGGGTTTATCGACATTGAAACGCGGAGCGAGACGACAGACGTGGTGTATGCCAGCGAAGACGATTGGTGGAATTTTCAGTTGACATTGGCGTCGCGCGCGGTGATCCATCGAATGGACGAGGTGACGCGCGCGCGCTTCAAAGAAGAATATCTGGCGAAGGTGCGCCCGTTCTTTCAAGCGGACGGCTTGCATTTGCCCGCGCCGGTGATTTACGCTATCGGCGCGTCGAAAGGGTAGCGTCGAATCCTTTTGATACGGTCGGTGCGGCGGAATGAGACAAACGCCTTTTGACACGTTCACGCCGCGTCGGTATAATGGAATCAGTTCGACGCAGAGCCCGCGCAACATCTTTCCAAAGAAGGAGAGCACGATGGATTTTCGTTTGACCCCGCAGCAGGAATTATTCAAACGCACCGTTCGTGAGTTCGCCGAAAAGAACGTTGCGCCGCGCGCGAGAGAGATCGACCAGAAAGCCCAGGGCATCCCCGAAGAGATCATCCAGGGTATGGTCGATCTTGGTTTATTCGGCGTGACGATTCCGGAAGAATACGGCGGGACCGCCAGCCCCGGCGAGGAATTGGTGTACGCGATGATTGCCGTGCACGAGATCGGGCGCGCGGAATTGTCGATGTCGCTGCCGGTTTATTTTTTGCTTAACCTCGGATGGAGTTATCTCCTCGCGCGGCACGGCAGTGAAGAAACCAAGCGCGAAGTGCTGCCGCGCGTCGCCAAAGGCGAGTGGTTTCTCGGCATCGCGACGACAGAACCCAGCGGCGGCTCTGATCTCGCCGGCATCAAAACCGCGGCGACGAAGAAAGATGGCAAGTATGTTCTCAACGGCGAAAAAGTTTTCGTCAGCGGCGTGACCGAAGGCAAAAAGCGCGGCGGTGGACACCTCACGCTGTTCAGGACCGCGCCGGAGCTGGGCACCAAAGGTATGACATTTGCCTACGTACCGATTCAATCCGCCGGCATTACCACGACCGTCTTCGACGATATGGGACGCATGGGACTATCGACCGGCGGCATCGCGTACAAGAACGTCGAGATTCCGGAAAAGAACGTCCTCGATAAGGAGAATCGCGGTTTCTACGTGAACATGGAAGGGTTCAACGCGGCGCGCGTGCTGGTCTGCGCGGCGTGCACCGGCGGCGCAGAACGCGCGCTGGAAATCAGCGCCGAGTACACCAAACAGCGCGTCCTCTTCGGTCAGCCGCTCGCGAAATTCGAGGGCATCTCGTTCGAGATCGCGGACGATTACGCCAAACTCGAAATGCTCAAGAACCAGTTGCTCAAGACCGCGTGGATGATTGATTCGTTCTACCAGGATTCGAGTTCGTTCACGCGCAAGGAGATCAACGCGAACGTCGCGATCTCTAAGCTGACCGCGCCGCTGCTCACGCTCGACATCGCCAAGCACGCGATGATGTACCACGGCGGACTGGGCTACAGCAAAGAGACGCCGCTGGAAATGCTGATGCGCGGCGTGATGTCGTACGTCGTCGGCGCGGAAGGCGGCGCGAACATCATGCGGATCATCATCGGCCGCGAATTCATCGGCGACGTGGCGATCCCGTACAAGTAATCAGTAGACAGTCGCCAGTAGGCAGTCGTCAGCATTCTGATGACGATACTGGCGACTGTTGACTGTCGACTTGCGACTATGTCTGACAAAGTTGATGTCGTCGTCATCGGCGCGGGGCTGGCGGGGTTGTCCGCGGCGTACCACCTCGCCGACGCAGGAATCGAAACGATCGTCGTCGAGCGCGGCGATTTCCCCGGCAGCAAGAACGTTACCGGCGGTCGGTTGTACCTCAACCCGGTGCGCCCGTACTTCCCCGCCGATTTCTGGGACGACGCGCCGTTCGAGCGCGCCGTCGTCAAAGAAAAATTGTCGATGCTGTCCGCGCACGCCGCGACGACGGTCGAGTTTTCCAGCGACGCGTTTCGCACCGAACCGCGCCCATCGTACACCGTGCTGCGTGCCAAGTTCGACCAGTGGCTCGCGGACAAGGCGAGCGCAAAAGGCGCGTTCATTATCCCCAAGAACAAAGTTGATGACCTCATCTACGATGGCGCGCGCGTCGTCGGCGTCAAGGCAACCGATTCGGAATTGCTGTGCGATGTCGTCGTCGCGGCGGACGGCGTGCTGTCGTTCATCGCCGAAAAAGCCAAGATGCGCGGCGCGCTCAATCCGCACTACCACGCGCTCGGCGTCAAAGAGATCATCGAATTGCCGGCAAAGACGATTGAAGGCCGCTTTGGCGTCGCGGCAGGCGAGGGCGCGGCGCAGTTGTTTTTCGGCACGATCACGCAGGGAATGATCGGCGGCGGATTTCTGTATACCAACCGTGAGAGCGTTTCGCTCGGCATGGTCGTCGGCATTCAAGCGCTGATGGAACATCAGCCGCGCATTGAGGCACCAGAGTTGATGGAAATGCTCAAAGCGCGTCCCGAAATCGCGCCGCTGATCGAAGGCGGCAGCACGGTCGAGTACTCGGCGCACGTGATTCCGGAAGGCGGCATCCACGCGCTGCCAAAACTCGTCGGCGACGGGATTCTGCTCGCGGGCGACGCGGCGGGGCTTGGGCTGAACATGGGCGTGACGGTGCGCGGAATGGATTTCGCGCTCGCGTCCGGCGCGCTCGCCGCGCGCGCGATCAAGGAATCGCGCGTAGGGGCGCATAGCCATGCGCCCCTCCATGCGTACGAAAAATATTTGCGCGATAGTTTCGTGCTGAAGGACTTGCAGACGTTTCGCGGGATGCTCGACGTGCTCGACAATCCGCGCATATTCAGCAAATATCCGGAGGCGATCAGCAGCATTTTCGAGAAGATGTTCTGGATCGGCGACCAGCCGAAAGGCAAGTTGTCGTCCACGGTGATGCGCGAGGCGCTGCGCGGGTTTGGGAATCTGAACGCGGTGCGCGATGCGTTGGGGATGCTGAGGATATGATTAAGAAGACCCAAATTGTTTTCATTGTTCTGCTCGCTGCTTGTTCTGGAACTGTTACGCCACAACCGACGGCAGTTATCATAACGCCGGTCACCACGGAGATATTGCCTACTCTCAATCCACCGACCGCAACCGCCTCAGTTATTCCGACGCCCTCTCCATCACCCGAATCGGTCTACCCATTCGCTTGTGGGCTTATGGACATCGCGTTTATTGATCCTTCCCACGGATGGGCGCTGGGCTATTGGGGGAACGCCATGACACGCGGACAGATCGCGGTGTGCGCCACTTCCGATGGCGGGCGTTCGTGGGAGGCAACACACGCGCCAGAAACAGAAGTCGGATCCAACCTGCCTGTCACTCATATTCGTTTTGCAGATTCGAAAAATGGCTGGGTTTTCAACCCAGAATTGTTCTCAACGCATGATGGAGGGCAGACCTGGATCAAGGAAAGCCCCAAGGGCGAAATTGTTTCGGTTGAGCCGAGCGATGGGACAGCGTGGGCTGTCGAGGATGATTGCTTACAGGGCTCAGAGTGCAAGGATGTTCTGCTTGTGTGGACAAAGACACAACAAACCTGGGTTCGCGTTCCAAAACCGTTGCCCACTCGTGTCTCCCAAATTCTCCCGATTGACGCAAAAGAAGCTTGGATGGTGTCCGAACCGGAGGTGGATAGCAACAAGTATATACGTAATCGAATCTTTCTCACCCAGGATGGTGGTCTGAGTTGGGAAGAGCGGACCCCGTCCAATGCAGATTGTAAACTCGCTACAGACAGGAGGAATAGCAAGCTCTGGTTAGCGTGCGGTGGATCTGCGGCGACGGATATGCAGGCGAAAGAGGTATATGTTTCCACAGACAAAGCAAGGCATTGGATTAAGGTTGCTGATGCTACTATTCCTAGCATCGTCGGTATCAATAATCTGCCGTTGGTTGGCATCATATCGGATATCGCGGCTGTTTCAGACCAACGTGCTTTCATCGCGTTCTGTCGCGGTTCCGTGATTGGCACTATGGATGGTGGACATACTTGGCGGGACCTAACTGGCAGCGCGGATGACATGGGCGGTTTTGGTCGGGTTCTATTCGTGGATGAGTTACATGGGTGGGCGCTTCCTGGACAAAATTGGGTTCTCCGAACAGATGATGGTGGCCTAAGTTGGAAGGAACTGACTGTTCCGTAATTGCCTGTGTCGCGAGGCTGGGTAGAATCAGGGCGTCAATTGTTGATGAAAATGGTCGTTGCACTTGCGTGTTGTAGGGTTGGCACAAGTCCGCGAAAGCCTGTCGCGTGATTCACAGAAATATAGGGGCTGTAATGTCCGTCAATATCAAACCCAAACTCGGTCTCAACGCAGGACAACGGACAACTGCGGATTAAGCGCAATACTGTTTAGATAAGGATGATGATTGCCTCAGCAAACGATTTAGTTGGTTGCGGCCAATGGCGACGTTGCTCACGTTTCAAATCAAACTTGGACATCTTGCGTTTGACGACGCGCGGATTGCACCGGTGATCGCGG
>DAIDTM010000286.1 GCA_027457205.1 Anaerolineae bacterium
CCGCGCACGCCGCGGTCTGCCGCGCCGCCTCCACGCGCTCGGCGAATTGGGCGACCGTGCCGGCTTCGAACAGCGCGCGCAGCGGCAGCTCGATGCCGAATGCCTCACGCACGCGCGAGACCACTTGCGTTGCCAGAAGCGAGTGACCGCCCAGATCGAAAAAGTTGTCGTGGACGCCGACGCGTGCGACGCCGAGCACTTGCGCCCAGATGCCGGCGAGCAATTCCTCCGCCGGTGTGCGCGGCGCGACGTACGCCAATTCCATTTCGGGGCGCGAGGCGTCCGGCGCGGGCAACGCGCGCCAGTCCACTTTTCCGTTGGGCAGACGCGGCAGCGCGTCCAGCAGCATGAACGCGGAGGGAACCATGTAATCGGGCAATGTGGATTTCACATGCGCGCGCAAATCGCCGACGAAGGCAGAAGAGCGCGACGCTGGGTCTTTCGGCACGATGTAGGCGACGAGTTGTTTTTGCCCCGACGAACTTTCGAGAGCGTGTACGACGGCTTCGCGCACTGCCGGGTGCTGTGCCGGTACCGCTTGGATTTCGCACAGCTCGACGCGAAAGCCGCGAATCTTGATCTGATGATCTGCGCGCCCGATAAACTCGAGCGTACCATCCGTACGATAGCGCGCCAGGTCGCCGGTTTTGTACAGCCGTGTGCTCGCCGCGTCGCTGAACGGATGACGGATGAATTTCTCGGCAGTGAGTTCCGGTCGATTCAGGTAGCCGCGTGCCAGCCCAACTCCGCCGATGTGCAACTCGCCGGGAACGCCAATTGGCACCGGTTGCAGGCGCGAATCCAAAACGTACGCCTGCATATTCGAAATCGGACGACCGATCGGAACGGTTGCCGAGTCTGCCATCACACGATCCAGCCGATGCAGCGTGGGACCGATGGTTGCTTCCGTGGGACCGTAGCCGTTGAAGAAATGATGACCGCGCGCCCAGCGTTTCGCGATGTCCCAGGTGCACGACTCGCCAGCCGAAACCAGCGTATCGAGCGCAGGCAAATCGTCCGGATCGATAAGCCGGAGCACGGTCGGCGGCAAAATCGCCAGAGTAACAGCTTGGTCGCGCAGCCAACGCGTCAATTCGGGCATAGACAAGAGAGTGTCTTGCCGAGTCAGGCACAGCGTTGCCCCCGCCAAGAGCGCGGTAAGGATTTCCGCAATCGACGCGTCAAAGCTGATGGAAGCGAACTGCAAGACACGACTATCCACTCCGACTTGGAACGTGTTGATGTAGTGGGTCACAAAGTTGGAGACGCCGCGATGTTCAAGCAGCGTTCCCTTCGGCTTACCGGTCGAGCCGGAGGTGTAAATGACATACGCCAAATTGTCGGGCGTTGCCGAGTCAACTGGGTTCGCCGCGCTCTCATGCGCGATGGCGTCCCAGTCCACATCGAGGCAAACAACGCGTAATCCATCGGCAGGCAAATGCTCAACCAAGTGTTTCTGCGAAAGCAATACGCGCGCCTGCGAGTCTTGCAGCATAAACGCCAGCCGGTCGGACGGGTAGGTTGGATCGAGCGGAACATACGCCCAACCGGCTTTGAGCACGCCCAGGATGCCGACGATCATCTCCGGCGACCGTTCGACGCAGAGCGCCGCCAGCGTTTCCGGCTGCATCGCCTGCTTTTGCAAATAGTGCGCCAGTCGATTCGCGCGCGCGTTCAGTTCGGCGTAGGTCAACCGCGCGTCGTCAAAAATCACGGCGACGGCGTCCGGCGTGCGTTCGACCTGCTGTTCAAAGAGCTGATGGAGGCATTGATCGTGCGGGTATTCCGCCGCCGTCTCATTCCATTCGACCAGCAGTTGATGCCGCTCCGCTTCCGTCAGAAGCGGCACCTGCGCGAGACGTTGTTCTGGATTCGCGGCGATCCCTTCCAGCAGCGTCCGCAGATGTCCCAGCATCCGCACGATGGTGTCTGCATCGAAACGGCGGCTGTCAAACGAAATCTTGAGCACCAGTTCTTCGCCGGGTCCGGAGACCACGGTGAGCGGATAGTTGGTCTGTTCCATCGAGCGGACGTTGCGGATTTTCAAGAATTTTTCCGGCTGGCGCAAGAGATCGTCGACCGGATAATTCTCAAAGACGACGATGCTTTCAAACATCGGCGTACCGCGCGGCACATCGCTCCAGCCCTGAATCTGCACGAGCGGGCTGTACTCAAACTGCCGCATCTCGACTTGGTGTGTTTGCAGCGCTTTGAGCCAGGGCACGAGCGGCGCGTCGGGCGGCGTTTGCACGCGCACGGGCAGTGTGTTGATGAACAATCCCACCATCGACTCTGCGCCCGGCAGATCCGCCGGTCGCCCGGAGACGGTTGCACCGAAGACGACATCGTCTTCGCCGCTGTACCGGCTGAGGAGCAACGCCCACGCGCCCTGCACCAGCGTGTTCAGCGTCAGTTGCTCTTGCCGCGCGAGCGTTTGCAGCGCGCGAGTCGTCGTCTGCGTCAGTTGAGTTTTCAACTCATTGCAAATTGGCGCGTCCGTCGCCGCGCCGTGCGCCGTTCGATCGACGACCAATGGTGTGGGTACGGTCACGCCCTTGAGCCGCGCGCGCCAGAACGCTTCGGCTTGGGACGGGTCTTGCTTTTGCAGCCAGGCGATGTAATCGCGGTACGGTCGCGCCGGTTCAAATCGAATCGGCTGGCTTTGGCGCGCCGCATCGTAGAACGTCAAAACCTCCTTCAAGAGCAGCGGCACCGACCAGCCGTCCAGCAGCGCGTGATGGTGCGTCCATAGGAATTGCCAGCTCGCGTCCGACACCTGCAGCAACGCGAGGCGCATCAATGGCGCGTTGGATACGTCGAATCCCCGACGGCGGTCGGTTTGGATGAATTCTTCCAGCCGCGCGCGCTGCGCGTCAGCCGCGAGCTCGCGCCAGTCCTGCTGTTCCAGTTCGAGCGGGACTTGGCGATGTGCCACTTGGAACATTCGGTCGAGACTCTTCCACGCAAACGCCGTCCGCAAAATCGGATGCCGCTCGACCTCATACTGCCACGCGCGTTCAAAGCACGCCACGTCGAGATCGCCTTCGAGCGCGCAAAGCATTTGCTCGACGTAGACGCCGGAGTCGGGCGCGTACAAACTGTGGAAGAGCATGCCCTCCTGCATCGGCGAAAGCGGATAAACTGCCTCGATGTTACGCTTGCTCATTGGTCTTCACCTGATGCTGCGCCTACTTCTGCCACCAGCGCATCAATGTCGATCTGACTCAGTTCAACATCCGGAAAATCGGAAGGCGTGTAACCCACCGTGTTTGACGACCGACAGTGCGCGATCAGCGAACGAAGCGATTGGATAAAGCGATGGGCTAATGCTTCCACCGTTGCGCGGCGATGCAAGTTCTCGCTGTAGACCCATTCCATTTGCAGCATCCCGCCGGTCACGCTGCCGCTGACATCGATCAGATATTGGCGCGGCGCGCGCGGACTGCGAACTGCGCCGATGGGTTCTGACGCCAACGCGAACGGAGCAGACGCGGGCACGGTCTGATCGAATTGTCCCAGATAGTTGAAACTCACTTCGGCGTGCGCGCCCAGCCGCGCGGTATCCAGAGCGTCGCGGCGCAGGTATCGCAGCAATCCGTAACCGATGCCGCGTTTCGGCACGCGCCGCAATTGCTCCTTGACCGCTTTCAACGCGTCGCCAGGGTCATCGACGTTGCTCAAATCCAGACGCACCGGGAAAACGGAGGTGAACCACCCTACCGTGCGCGAGAGGTCTACCTCTTCGAACAAGTCTTCCCGTCCGTGTCCTTCCAGATCGACGGTCAGCGCGGGCGAGCCGGTCCATTGCGCGAACGTCTGCGCCAGCGCGGTCAGCAGCACATCGTTGATCTCAGTGCCGTATGCTGCCGGGACATCCTGCAAAAGCGCGCGCGTCTCTGCGGCGTCCAGCGATACGATCACACTTTGCGCCGATGCTTCCGTATTGGCAAGCGCGTCACGCTCATAGTCGGTCGGCAAGCGATGGCATCCATCCTCAGACGCGGCAAGCCAATAGTCCAATTCGCTCTGCAGCGCATCGGACTGGGCGTACTCTTGCAGGCGTTGCGCCCAATACTGGAACGCCGTCGTCTTGGACGGCAGTTGCACGCGTTCGCCGCGGCTCAACTGCGCGTACGCGGCGACCAAGTCGTCGAGCAGGATTCGCCACGACACGGTGTCCACGATGAGGTGATGCGCGATCAAAAGCAGCCGCCCCGCGCGTTCCGCGCCCAGATCGAAATACGCCGCGCGCAACAGCGGTCCCGTGGTGAGGTTCAAACTTGCCTGCAATTCAGCCGACCGCGATTCTATCGTGCGCGATTGCGCCGCTTCGTCGAGCGCAGACAGGTCGAACCATTCCAGCGGCGTCTGGTCGTCCGCGTTCGCGTGCGTGGCGCGCCAGCCCGATGCATCGCGCGTAAAGCGCAGGCGCAGCGCATCGTGATGCGAAAGTAGTTCCGCTATTGCCACCTCTAACGCAGCGCGCTGCGGCGGTTCGCGTACCTGGAGCAGCACGGCTTGGTTCCAGTGATGCGGTTCAGGAAACTTCTGTTCAAAGAACCAATGCTGGATCGGCGTCAGCGGTGCATCGCCTTGAACAACCCCTTGTTCGCAGTGTTTCTGAATCGTTTCAGTCGGATTGGCAACCGCTGCAAGCCCAGCGACGGTAGGGAACTGGAACAGGTGGCGCGGCGTCAAGCGTAGCCCGGCTTGGTTCGCCCGCGCGACCACCTGAATGCTCAGGATCGAATCACCACCCAAGTGGAAAAAGTTGTCGTGGATGCCTACCTTCTCCATGTTGAGCACTTGCGCCCAAATTTCCGCGAGGATTTCCTCTGCCCGGTTGCGCGGGGCGGCAAAACTGTCCAACGATTCAAACGGCGCTGCGTCCGGCGCGGGCAACGCGCGGCGGTCGATCTTGCCATTGGGCATCCGCGGCAACTGGTCAAGCGTAACGAACGCGGATGGCGTCATATAGTCCGGCAATTTGGACTTGACGTATTCGCGCAAGTCGTCAATCAACGACGGACTTGCTTCGGCATCTTCCTTCGGTGCGACATACGCCACGAGCCGCTTGGTATTGGCATCGTCTTCGCTGCAAAGAACAACCGCTTCATGCACCGCCGGATGCTGCCCCAGGACAGTTTCGATCTCGCCCAATTCGATCCGAAAGCCGCGCAGTTTGACCTGATGATCGGCGCGCCCGACGAATTCGAGATTGCCGTCCGGTCGATACCGCGCCAAGTCGCCAGTCTTGTACAAGCGAGTGGTCAGTGGTCGGCGGTCAGTGGTCGGTATGCTGTTCACTGTCCACTGACCACTGTCCACTGAAATGAATTTCTCTGTCGTAAGTTCCGGACGATTCAGGTATCCACGCGCTAACCCTGCGCCGCCGATGTGCAATTCGCCCGGAATGCCAATCGGTACTGGCTGCATGTTCTGGTCGAGCAAATAAATCTGCGTATTCGCGATTGGCTTGCCAATCGGAATCTCGCCCTTGATCGATTCGCCCGACTCGACATGAAACGCTGTGGCGATGATCGTCGCTTCGGTGGGTCCGTAGGTATTGATCCAAGCCAAATTAGCGTCGCCCAATTTCTGCCACAGCGCCCATCGGTCAGCCCTCGCTTTCTCGCCTCCCACCGCGACCAGGCGCAACGAGGCGGGCAGCGCGGCAGGTGACAGCGACAATTCGTAAACCCATTCATGCCAGTACGCCGTCGGCAGATCGAGCACCGTCAATCTCTCCGCCTCGACGAGTTGCATCAATTCGTTGCCGGTCAACAGTCCTGCCGGTCGCAAGACCAGCGTCGCGCCGCTCAACAACGTGGGGAAGATTTCTTCCACGGCGGCATCGAAATTGATCGTCGAGAATTGCAAGACGCGGTCGCGCGGCTCCAATCGAAACTGCCGCATCACCGCCCAGTTGTGATTCACCACCGCTCGGTGCGGCACTTGGACGCCTTTCGGTTTGCCGGTGGAGCCGGAAGTGTAGATCACGTACGCCAAATTCTCCGGCGTGACGCCGCTCGCCGCGTTAACGTCGCTCTCTTGCGCGATCATCTGCCAGTCCGCGTCGAGGTGAACGAGGCGCACGTTTGGGTCGCCGCGAGACAAGAGACCGTCCACACCCAAGCGCGACTGCGTCAGTAGGATTCGCGCGCCGGAATCTTCCAGCATAAAGGCGATGCGTTCCGGCGGATAGCTCGGATCGAGCGGGACGTACGCTCCACCGGCTTTGAGAACGCCCAGCAATCCCACGAGCATTTCCAGCGAGCGCTCCGTACACACGCCGACCAGCGTCTCCGGTTCCACGCCGTGCTTTTGCAGATAACACGCCAGTTGATTCGCCCGCGCGTTCAAATCGCGATAAGACAATTGCTGCCCGTGGAAGACCGCCGCCACCGCGCCCGGCGTCCGGTCGACCTGTGCTTCAAACAATTGGTGAAGGCATTGCTCCTGAGGATAATCGGATCGTGTATCGTTCCATTCCACCAACAGTTGATGGCGTTCAGCGTCCGTCAACATCGGCAGCGTCGAGATGCTTTGGTCTGGATGGGCGATCATCCCGGTCAAGAGCGTCTGGAAATGTCCCGCCATCCGCTCAATCGTCGCTGACTCAAACAAATCGGTGCAGTACTCAAACGAGCAGACCAGCCCATCTTTTCTTTCTTCGACGATTAGCGTCAAATCAAAGGTTGCTGTGCCGGTATCCAGAGGCAGAGGACTCAAATCCAAGCCCGGCAATTCCCACGCCTGCGCGGACGCGTTCTGGAGCGCAAACATCACCTGAAACAACGGTGTGCGACTCAGGTCGCGCTCAGCTTGCAGCGCATCGACCAGCATTTCAAACGGCGCGTCTTGATGCGCGTATGCGCCTAGCGCGGTTTCGCGCACGCGCCGCACCAACTCGCGAAAACTGGGCTGGTTCGAGAGGTCTCCGCGTATCACTAGTGTATTCACAAAAAAGCCGATCAATCCCTCGATCTCCGCGCGATTCCGATTCGCGACCGGCGTGCCGATGGCAATATCGTCCTGACCTGAATACCGATGCAGCAACGTTTGGAACGCCGCGAGCAACGTCATGAACAACGTCACGCCCTCGCGACGGCTTGACGCGTAGAGCGACTGGACCAAATCTGCCGGCAAGGTGAAGATGAAACGCGCTCCTCGATTTGATTGAATCGCCGGTCGCGGTCGGTCGGTGGGCAGGTCTAAAACGGGCACTCCGTCGAGCTGCTGCTTCCAATACGCGAGCTGTTTCTCCAAAACGTCTTCCCGCAGCCATTCGCGTTCCCAGCCGGCGTAATCGCCGTACTGGATGGTCAGTTCGGGCAGAGACGCGGGTTCGCCGCCAGAGAACGCCGTGTATAGCGTGGCGATTTCCCCGAGCAGCACGCCGACCGACCAGCCATCCGAGATGATGTGGTGCATGGTAAATACGGCGATATGTTCCGTTTCCGTCAGGCGCAGTAATTTCACGCGCAACAATGGAGCGCGCGCCAAATCGAATGGATGCCGCGCGTCTTCGGTTGCCAGGCGCAGCGCTTTTGCTTCGCGCTCAGACGCCGGCAAATCGCTCAAATCTGTAACGGGCAATGTCAGCGTGAACGCAGGAGAAATGAGTTGTCTCGATTTTCCGTCGGTTGTCGCAATCGCGGTGCGGAGCGTTTCGTGGCGACGCACGATTTCGTTCAAGCATCGTTCGAACGCCGCAACATCGAGCGTGCCGGTGAGTCGGACTGCGCCAGAAACGTTGTAGAGCGGACTGCTCGGTTCGAGTTGATCGAGGAACCACAAACGCTGCTGCGCGAACGAGAGCGGCAAGTCGCGGTCGCGCGGCGTCGGCGGGATGGGCGGAAAAGAAATCCGCTGCGAATGCTCGATCACTTGAGCCAAGCCGGCAACGGTTGGCGACTCGAACAAGCTGCGTAGCGGCAGCTCGATTTGAAACGCTTCGCGTACGCGCGAGACGAGTTGCGTCGCCGATAGCGAGTGCCCGCCTAGTTCAAAGAAATTGGCGTACACGCCGATTCGCTCGATCCCCAGTACCTGTGCCCAGATGCCGACCAGGATTTCCTCGGTCGGAGTGCGCGGCGGCACGAACTCATCCGGCGACTCCAAATCGGCTTGTCGTGGAGTGAGCAGCGCGCGACGGTCCACTTTGCCATTCGGCGTGATCGGGAACGCGTCGAGCAGCACAAAAGCCGCCGGCACCATATAATCGGGTAGGCGCGTCTTCAAAAACGCGCGCAAGTCGCCGACCAGAGTTTTCTTCGCTTCATTGCTCTGCCCAAGATGCTCCGCGGTTGGCACGAGGTACGCCACCAGTCGTTTGTCGCCCGGTGCGTCCTCGTGCGCGATGACCAGCGCCTGCGCCACGCTGGGACGCCGCCGCAACACTTGCTCGATCTCGCCCAACTCGATGCGAAAGCCGCGAATCTTGACCTGATGGTCGATGCGCCCCAGAAACTCGATCTCGCCATTCGGCAGGTAGCGCGCCAGGTCGCCCGTTTTGTAGAGCCGACCACTGCCGAAGGGATTGGGTATGAATTTCTCCGCCGTCAGTTCAGGTCGATTAAGATATTCTCGCGCCAGACCCGCGCCGCCAACGTGCAACTCGCCAGCGATGCCAATCGGCACGGGCTGCAAATGCGCGTCGAGCACATAGACCTGCGTGTTCGCAATCGGCTTGCCGATCGACGGCGCGGCGTCGGCGTGCGCCACCACAGGAACGATGCCCGAAGTCGTGACCACCGTGTCTTCGGTGGGACCATAATTGTTCACCAGCACAAACGGCAGCCCCGCCGACGGATGGCGATGCAATTTGTCGCCGCCTGTGAGCACAATCCGCAGTGCAGCATCGGACTGCCAGTCCAACGCCAGGATGGTCTCCACTACGGGCGTCGGCAAGAAGGTGATCGTGATCGCGTTCGCCACGAGCCAATCTTTGAGCTGGGTCGGCGAGGCGCGGGTCTCGTCATCGGGGATGTGAATGCTGGCACCCGCCGTGAGGTAGGGCCACAGTTCCCACACGGAGGCATCGAAGCCAGGACCGGCGATCTGCGTCGCCCGATCCGTCGACGATACCTTGAACGCGTGCTGATGCCACCAGACGAGATTCAGCAAACTGCCGTGTTCGAGCTGCACGCCCTTGGGTCTGCCGGTCGAGCCGGAGGTGTAGATGACATAGGCGAGATTCTGCGCGGTCGCGCCGCTGGTCACGGCGTCATCGCTTTCCTGCGCGATGGTATCCGAGTCGGCGTCGAGGCAAATTGCTTTGACCGAGTCGGGCATTGGAAGCAGGCGGTCGCGCACGCGGGCTTGGGTCAGCAAGACCGGCACGTGCGAGTCATCCAGCATAAAGGCGAGCCGCTCTGCGGGATAGGTTGGGTCCATTGGGACATACGCGCCGCCGGCTTTGAGGATGGCGAGCGCGCAGACGACCAAATCGAGGGAGCGTTCAACGCACAAGCCGACGAGCACATCGGGTTGGACGCCCAGATGTTGCAGGCGCCGTGCCAGCTGATTCGCGCAGTGGTCGAGCGCGGCGTAGGTGAGTTGCGCCGTCTCACAAGTCGCGGCAATCGCCTCGGGCGTTTGGCGCGCCTGCGCCTCGAACAATTCGTGAACGCACCGCTCGCGCGGATAGTCAGCGCGCGTATCGTTCCATTCGACTATCAGTTGATGCCGCTCCGCGTCCGGCAGTATCGGCAGCCGCGTGATCGATTGATCTGGGTTGGCGATGATGCCAGCGAGTAACGTTCCGAAATGTCCGATCATCCGCTGGATGGTCGGTTCATCGAACAGATCGGTATTGTATTCGAGCCATCCGGTCAATTTGTCCGCGTTTTCTTCCATCAACAACGACAAGTCGAATTTCGACGTGCCGTTGTGATTCTCCATACGACTTGCAACAAGTCCGGGCAAATCGAATGCCTGCATCGGAGCATTTTGCAGCGCGAACATCACCTGGAACAGCGGTGTGAAACTCAACGTTCGGTCTGGCTGTAAGGCGTCGACCAGCATTTCGAAGGGCAGGTCTTGGTGTGCGTACGCGCCCAGCGTGGCTTCACGCACGCGCCGCAGCAATTCGCGAAAACTCGGCGCGCCGGAAAGATCGGTGCGGATGACAAGCGTGTTGACGAAAAAGCCGATGAGCCGCTCGATTTCAGAGCGATTTCGGTTGGCAATGGGTGTGCCAACGCAAATATCTTCCTGCCGCGTGTACCGATGCAGCAGTATCTGAAAAGCCGCGAGCAGCGTCATATATAATGAGACACCTTCTTGGCGGCTCAAAGTTTGCAGCGCGCGGAGGAGGCGGGAGGGAAGATCAAATTCGATTTGCGCTCCACGATGAGATTGCTCCGCCGGTCGTGGATGATCGGTGGGCAATTCCAAAACGGGCAACTCGCCGCCCAGTTGCTGCTTCCAGTAGGTAAGTTGTTTTCCGACGACATTCTCGGACTGGCGACCTCCATCGGGAGATAGCCATTCGCGCTGCCAGCAGGCGAAATCAGCGTACTGGATAGGCAGATCGGGCAGAGGGGAGGGTTTGTTATCGGAAAAAGTGGTGTAGAGAGCAACCACTTCTTGAACGAACACGCCAAGCGACCAGCCGTCGGAAATGATGTGGTGCATGGTCAGGAGCAGCACGTGTTCGTCGCTGGTCAAACATAGGAGCCGAGCGCGTAGGAGAGGACCGCGCGTCAGATCGAAGGGCTGCCGCGCTTCCTCGGCGGCTAATCGATGCGCTTCGGTCGCGCGCTCGGCGGCGGGCAGCGCGTGCAGATCCACCACCGGCAGTCGCAGGATGAGTTCAGGCGCGATGATTTGAACCGGCTGGTCCGTCACCGCCGCAAAACGAGTCCGCAGCACTTGATGCCGCCGCACGACCTCGTTGAGAGTTCGCTCTAATACGCTCACGTTGAGCGAGCCGGTCAGGCGAAGCGCAGCAGGAATATTGTAGAGCGGGCTGTTCGGATCGAGTTGATCGATGAACCACAGCCGCTGCTGGGCAAACGACAACGGAGCCGGTGTCGTCGCTACCCGGCGCGGAATAGCAGCGGGTTTAGATGCTTTCCCGGCTTGCTGCTTGAGCCGAAGCGATAAGAGCGCGCGCTTTTCTGGCGACAGATTGGCGACGCGTTCGGAAAGGTCACTCACGAGTCCCCCCTCTCTGGTGACCAGCGGATCGATGCTACGGGATACGCCGTGCTGGACACACGACAGTATCCCGTAGTTTCGTTAGAGCAGCTACGAGTCTACTGCTCTGTCCAATTCCTGCCGAATTTCATTCTCCGAAAGTTGTTCCAGTTCTCCCAGCATTTGGTCTACCTCTGGACGGTTCATCTGTTCGGCTTGATGTTGCGCGAGCGTCAGCGCCAATTCTGCCACTGTGGGCGATTCAAACAAGCAGCGCAGCGGCAACTCGATTCCGAACGCATCGCGCAGGCGCGAGACCAGTTGGGTTGCCAGTAGCGAATGTCCTCCCAAATCGAAAAAGTTATCCAGGATGCCGACGCGTTCCACGCCGAGCAGTTGCGCCCAAATGAACGCCAGCTCTTCTTCGATCGGATCACGCGGCGCGACAAAGGGCGTGGTAATGTTTGGACGACCTAGGTCGGGGGCAGGCAAGGCGCGACGGTCTACTTTGCCGCTGACGTTCAGCGGCAGCGATTCTACCAGGACAAATGCTGCTGGGACCATGTACGTCGGCAATTTTTCTTTCAAAAAGCTCTGCAACGCGCCAGCGGTCAACGCCTGCTCGGTCTGCGGAACAACATAAGCCGCCAGTCGACCATCGCCTTCCGCGTCCCGCATCACCACGACCGAGTCGCGGACCGCTGGGTGCTGATTGAGCGCGGTCTCTATCTCGCCCAGTTCGATGCGGATGCCGCGAATCTTGACCTGATGGTCCAAACGTCCCAGAAACTCGATGTTGCCGTCCGGCAGGTAACGCGCCAGATCACCGGTCTTGTAAAGGCGACCGGCGAATTCTGTCTCGATGAACTTTTCTGCCGTTAACTCCGCACGATTCAGGTACCCGCGCGCCAATCCCGCGCCGCCCAAGTGCAACTCGCCGGGAACGCCGACCGGGACCGGACTGCCCCATCGATCGAGGATGTACGCCGTTCGATTGACGAGCGGGCGTCCAATCGGGATACGCGAGAAAGGCATCGGCTCGCCGCGCTGCAACGGCGCGTCGAAAATCGTCGCCGTGATGGTCGTTTCGGTTGGACCATACGCGTTCAGCAAACGCGCCTGGCGCATCGGCGTACGCTGCCAGAGTGCGAGTGTTTCCATCTGCATCACATCGCCGCCGATAATGACCAAGCGCACTTGAGAGTTGGCAGGCGCGTCCGGCGTTTCCGCGCAAAACTGCGCCCACTGATGCCAGTACGCGGGCGGTACATTCACGATGGTGAGACCAGCATCCCAAACCATCTGATTAAAGCGCCGCGCGTCCAACACGTCGGTTCCACGCAAGACCAGTCTTGCGCCGGCGATGAGCGCGGTAAAAATCTGCTCCAGCGACGCGTCAAAGTTCAGCGACGCAAATTGCAGCGCGCGATCACGAGAAGCGATTTCGTAATACCGCTGAACATCGCGGCAGTGATTCGCGAACGCGCCGTGAGTGATGAGTACGCCTTTCGGCTCGCCGGTCGAGCCAGAGGTGTAGAGCACGTACGCCAAATCTTCCAACGCGGCGCTGCCCGTGAGATTCGCGTCGTCCTGCTGGGCAATGGCGGGCTGATCCGCGTCCAGGCAAACGATGTGCGCGTGATGTTCCGGCAAGCGTTCCAACAACTGCTGCTGGGTTACCAGCACGCGTGTCTGAGAATCATTCAGCATGAAGGCGAGCCGCTCGCGCGGATACGTCGAATCGAGCGGTAGATACACGCCGCCCGCCTTGAAAATTGCCAGTACGGCGGCAATCATTTCCGCGGACCGCTCGACGCACAATCCGACCACCGTCCCCGGCGCGACGCCAAGCGTCTGTAGATAACGCGCCAATCGATTCGCGCGCGCGTTGAGTTCCCGATAGTCGAGTTGTTCACGGTCCAACGCTACGGCAATGGCGTCCGGCGTTCGTTCGACTTGCGCTTCGACGAGTCGGTGAATGCACGGTGCAGGCGGCTCCATAGTTTTGGGCGCGTTCCATTCGATCAAGAGTTGATGTCGCTCGGCTTCGCTAAGAATCGGTAGCTCTGAAACGCGCTGTTGTGGGTTTGCCAGTACGCCCTCAAATAGCGTCTGCAAATGTCCCAGCATCCGTGTGATCGCTGCAGCATCGAACAGATCGGCGTTGTATTCCATCAAGGCGACCAATTCGCCTTCCGATTCTGCCATCAGCAATGACAGATCAAAGGGAACGACTCGCTCCTCGAGCGGATACGCTTCCATCGGCAGCCCGCCAAGTTCCATCACTCTTCCCGGCTCGCTCAATGCCAACGAGGTCAACCCCTTCTTGTCGACCAGACTCGTGGTCTTTTGCCAGGCAAACATCACTTGAAATAGCGGCGGACGGCTGAGGTCGCGCGTTGGCTGCAAACGTTCGACCAACAGCGAGAACGGATAGGCGTCATGTCGGAAAGCCGCTTCGACGGTTTGGCGCTCGCGTTCCAGTAATTCGAGAAACGTCGGATCGCCGGACACATTCGCCCGCAGAATGACCGTGTTGACAAAGTATCCGATGACTTTCGACCACTTGGAGGTCCTGCCGGCTTTCGGCGAACCGATCAGGAAATCATCTTGTCCGGTGTAGCGATTGAGCAATGCCTCAAAACCGGCTAACAAGACGACGTGAAGCGGCATCCCGGCGGCTTGCACGAAAGCGTGCAGTCGTTGCGAGAGATCTGCGCTGAATCGAATGGTACGGCAGTCGCCGCGGTACGTCTGAATGGGAGCGCGCGGACGGTCAGCCGGCAAGTCCAGTGTAGGCAACTCGCCCGCCAGTTTCTCCTTCCAAAAAGTCCACAGCCGCTCACCCTCCGGTCCGGACAGCATTTCGTCCTGCTCGCGGATAAAATCGGAGTATCGGACGCGCGGCAGTTTCAAGTCGGGAGCGACGCCAGTGCTCTCTGCCGGATACAGTACGCCAAGTTCGTACAGGAAAACGGCAATCGACCAGAGATCGGTCACGATATGATGCATCGCCAGCAAAATAATGTGGTCCTCTGGCGAGCGCGTGAACATGAAGAAGCGGACGAGCGGACCGCGTTCCAAATCAAATGGACGAGCGACTTGTTCAGCCAGCCGCGCGTTCAATTGATCGTCCGTCCACGCGGAAGCGTCTTCGTGATGAAACACGCCCGGCATGTGTTCGTGAATACGCTGAATCGGGTTTCCCTGCGGCGCGGCAAAGGTTGTCCGCAACGCCGGGTGACGTTCTACGATTCTTTCCACTGCGCGTCGCATCGCATCGACATCGACTTGCGCTCGAATCCGCACCGCGTTGACGAGGTTGTACGCCCCGCTGTTCGGCGACAATTGATTCAGAAACCACAGGGCGCGCTGTCCGTGCGAGAGTGGATATTCGGTCACGGGTTCTTCGGTTAGCGTCGGCGCGGCGGTGGGCGCGATCAATTGCTCCAGCACCAGCGACGCTAATTGGGAAACGGTAATCTCATGCAGCAAACGATCGATGGGGAAACTCACGCCCAAGCCAGATTCGATTTCGCCCATCAGATCGACGGTCATGACCGAATCGATGCCCAGGTTATTCAGCGGCTGTTGGAGTCCCACCTGCGACGGAGCCACTTTCAGCACACGCGCCACTTGTTCTTGCAGATGCGCCTCAAGCAACGCTTGGCGCTCTTTCATTGGAAGCGCGCGCAACGCTTTGACCAGGAGCGGTTCAGGCGCAGCGCTGCTTTCCTCTTTCGGCACGCCGGTAACGTCCAGAATACTGGCTTTAACCACAGGCAAAGTTCCCGCGAGAAAATCCGCGCGGCACGCGTGCCGCTGAATCTTGCCGCTCGATGTTTTGGGAATGCTGCGCGGCTCAATCAGCACCACGCCGTAGACTTGCACCTCGTGGGCTTCAGCGACTGCCCGCCGGATCGTATTTGCCACTTCGTCGATGTCAACCTGTTGACGAGTATCTACTTCCTGTACCAC
>DAIDTM010000287.1 GCA_027457205.1 Anaerolineae bacterium
ACCCAGCGCCGAAGCGCGCGCCGCGGCAGAACCGGTCGAGCCGATGCCCCAGCGCAAGCGGCAACCGAAGGGCTATTCGCATCTGGTCCTCGCACGCCAGTATCGCGATGCCAACCGCTTCGACGATGCGCTGGTCGAGTACGACTATTTGGTGCAGCACGCGCCGCGGCTCGTCGGCGAAGTGATCGACGATCTTGAAGTGCTCACCGCGCGCCGGGACGTGCCGCTGGAAGCGCACCGCATCCTGGGCGACGCCTATTCGCGCGCCGACCGACTGGCGGAGGCGTTACAGCGCTACCAGTTCGTGCTGGAACGAACGTCCAATTCCTGACCGAATCGGCTGGGGAATGTAATCGCTCTCCAGTCTTCAACCTCTAACTTCTAATTTCCAATTTTTCCGGAGGCATCTTTGCAGCAAACGCTTGTGATCGTCAAACCCGATGGAGTGCAGCGGGCACTCGTCGGCAAAATTCTCGCGCGGTTCGAAGAGCGCGGCCTGAAGATTACCGCGTTAAAAATGGTGCAGGTCAGCCGTGAGTTGGCAGAAAAGCACTATGCGGTACACCAAGGCAAGTTCTTTTACGATGGACTGGTCAGCTACATCAGCGCCAGCCCTGTCGTGGCGATGGTGCTGGAAGGGCACGAGGCGATCGGCGTGGTGCGCGCGATGGTCGGCGCGACGCGACCGTGGGAAGCCACGGCGGGCACAATTCGCGGCGATTATGCGATGATGGGCTTGCGCAACCTCATTCACGCGTCGGACGCGCCGGAGACCGCCACGAGTGAGATCGCGTTGTGGTTCCCGGAGGGCGTGATGGCGTACACGCGCGAAATTGACCGGTGGGTGAATGAATAGAAACCAGCAAACAGTGATTGGTGGTCAGTGAACAGAAAAACCGATGGGACAAACTTCCCATCGGTTTTTACGTTTCACGCTTTACGATCACTGCATTCGCACGACGACTGGCGCGTGCTCCCACAGTTTTTCGAGCCGATAATAATCGCGCATCCCCGGGCTGAACAGGTGCGCGATGACGCTCCCATAATCGAGCAAGACCCAGCCGGAATCCGGCTTGCCTTCGACGCCGAGCGGCAAAATGCGGTCTTTCTTCAACTGCTTTTGAATCTCGTCCGCGACGGCTTTGAGCTGGCGGTCGCTGGCGGCGGTCGCGATGACAAAATAATCGGAGATAAAAGACACGGCACGCGTGTCCAACAAAAGAATGTCTTCGCCTTTCTTGTCCGAAACAATATCCACGATCAAGCGCGCCAGGTCACCCGGTTCCAGAATTTCCGCCTCCTTGGGACGAATCTGGCTGGATAGTATCGCGGATTGGGGCGTGTGTCAAGTGGGTTGGCGCGCAACCCGCGGATTTCATTTGACCAAAACAACGTTCTGCATTAAAATAGCCCCACTGTGTTCGATAGTTTAACCGAGAAACTCAACGCGGTTTTCAAAAAGCTCAGCGGCAAAGGCAAATTGTCCGAAGCCGATGTCGACGCGGCGCTACGTGAGGTCCGCCTCGCGCTCTTGGAGGCGGATGTTAATTTCAAAGTCGTCAAAGACTTTCTCGCGCGCGTGCGCGAGCGCGCCGTCGGCGAAGAAGTGCTGCGCTCGCTCTCGCCCGCGCAGACGGTCATCAAGATCGTCAACGAAGAACTGGTCAAGACGCTCGGCGAGCCGGCGAAGATCGATCTCTCCGGCGAACCGCCGCACGTCGTCATGTTGATCGGCTTGCAAGGGTCGGGCAAGACAACGACCGCCGCCAAACTCGCGCTGCAACTGCGTAAGCATCAGCAAAAACCGCTGCTCGTCGCGGCGGACACGCGGCGACCTGCCGCGATCCAACAGCTCGAAACGCTCGGCAAGCAGCTCGATATACCGGTCCATTCGGAATCGAACACCGTTCCGCCCCCCAAGATATGCGCGAACGCGGTCCAGCGCGCGAGCGGCGGCGCGTACAGCGTGGTGATCCTCGACACCGCTGGACGCCTGCACATCGACGACGAGTTGATGCGCGAGCTGGAACAGGTCAAGGCGAAAACTCAGCCGCAAGAAGTGCTGCTCGTCGTGGACGCGATGACGGGGCAGGAAGCCGTGCGCGTCGCGGAGGAATTTCACAAGCGCATCGGATTGACCGGGTTAATCCTCACCAAGGTCGATGGCGATGCGCGCGGCGGCGCGGCGCTTTCGGTGCGCTCGGTTACCGGTGTGCCGATCAAGTACCTCGGCATCGGCGAAAAAGCGGACGCGCTGGAGCCATTCTTTCCGGACCGGCTTGCGTCGCGTATTCTCGGCATGGGCGATGTTCTGACGCTGATCGAAAAAGCGCAGGAGAATATCGATCAGGAGCAGGCGCAAAAAGCCGCGCAGAAACTGCTCAGCGCGCAGTTCAACTTTGAAGATTTCCTGGAGCAGTTGCAGGCGATCAAAAAGATGGGACCGCTGTCGCAGTTGCTCGGCATGGTGCCGGGCTTGAGCCAGGTCACGAAAGACCTGCCGTCCGATGTGACCGACAAGCAAATGAAGCGCATCGAAGCGATCATCAATTCGATGACGCGCGAAGAGCGGCAGCATCCCGATGTGCTGAACGGCTCGCGGCGCAAGCGGATTGCGCTCGGCAGCGGCACATCGGTGCAAGAAGTCAATCAGCTGATGAGTCAGTTCAAGCAAATGCAGCGAATGATGCAGCAAATGAAAAGCGGCAAAGGGCGCGGCATGTTCCCGGGTTTCCCCGGTTTGGGTATCTAAATTCACTAATCAGTAATCAGTATCCAGTGTTCAGAATTCAGTAATCAGCAATTTGTCTGTCGACTGAATACTGATTACTGAATACTGAACACGAGGAGTAAACGTGTCTGTCAAAATTCGTCTTTCTCGTTTCGGGGCAAAAAAGCAGCCGACGTACCGCATCGTCGTCGCGGAAGAGCGCAGCAAGCGCGACGGTCGCATCGTCGAGAAAATCGGTCACTTTGATCCGCGCACCGATCCGCCGACGATCGTGCTGAACGAAGAGCGCGCGCGTTACTGGCTCGGCGTGGGCGCGCGTCCGACCGACGCGCTCGGCGTGATCCTGCGCCGCGCCGGCATCAGCGATCAGTACGTCAAGGTGCACGCCGCGCGCAAATCGAAATCGGCGCAAGCCGCGGAACAAGCCGCCAAACCCGCTGCGCCAGCAGCCGCGCCTGCCGCCGAAACGCCTTCAGCCGCATAGTCGAGTGGTTTAGCGCACAGTCTTTGTGGTCGGGAGCGACCGAATAGTTTTGACGACGACACGCGGCGACCCAAAGACTATTGGGCGAAGAGGAGCCATTGTGAATCTCAAAGACCTGGTCGAATATATTGCGCGGACGCTGGTGGAAGACCCAAGCCAGGTTCAGGTCAATATGATCGAAAGCGCCAGTTCGGTGACGCTGGAATTGCGCGTTGCGCCCGATGATATGGGGCGCGTGATCGGCAAAAGCGGTCGCATCGCCAACGCGATCCGCACCGTCGTGCGCGTCGCCGCGATGCGGCAGGGCAAGCGCGCGACGCTGGAAATCGTTTAACGTTGGGACGAGCCGGCGGCTCGTCCCGATCACGTTTTGAAATGCCGGAATCCCCCAAATACCTCATCATCGGCCGCGTGCTCAAACCCTGGGGCGTACGCGGTGAAATGAAAATCGAAATCCTGACCGAGTTTCCTGAACGTTTCGCGTCGCTCCGTCAAGTCTTTCTCGGAGACGACGCGAAACCTTTTTCGGTCGCGCGCGCGCGCTTGCATGGCAACGCCGCGCTGCTCACGCTCAAAGGGATCGATTCGCCGGCAGCGGCGGCGAAATTGCGCGATCAGTTGGTCCAAGTCGCGCTGGAAGACGCGGTCAAACTGCCGAAAGGCAAGCACTATCTGTACCAACTGATCGGCTTGCGCGTCGTGACGGTCGACGGCGAAGCACTCGGGGAAATCACCGACGTGCTGGACACCGGGGCGAACGATGTCTACATCGTACATGACGGCGCGCGCGAAGTGCTGATTCCGGCGATAGAAGATGTCGTCAAAGAGATCAGTCTCGACCGCGGCGAGGTCGTGATAAAACTAATCGAAGGATTGGTCTGACGCGGGGCGCACGGTGGTGCGCCCCGTTAATTTTTTATTAGAACAACGCGCTTGCAACCGAGATTTATTTGCGCGATAATCTGCCCACTTGATTTTACAAAGGTTTGAAATGAGCACTGAAGTTGTATCGAACGTAACGCCTGACGCGCTCACCCCTATCCTCGCACGCTGGTCCCCGGTTGGTCGCTCCGGTCTGCTGCCCGCGTTAATCGAAGCGCAGGAAGCGTACGGCTGGCTCCCCGAAGAAACGCTTACCCGCACCGCCAATGGACTGCGCGTACCGCTCAGCGAAGCATTCGGCGTCGCCGATTTCTACGCGCACCTGTACACGCAGCCCGTGGGCAAAACGATCGTGCGCGTGTGCGACGATGTGCCGTGCTATCTCGCCGGCAGCGAGAAAATCTGCGCGATGGTCGAAAAGTATCTGCGAATTCGCGCAGGCGAGACGACGCCCGACGGCGCGTTCACGTACGAAATCGTTCCTTGCCTCGGTCACTGCGATCACGCGCCGGTCGTGATGGTCGGAAGCCAGGTTCATGAGAATGTAACCGAGGATCACGTCACCGACTTGTTAGGAAAATAAGCCGCAAAGAGCGCAAAGACTCCATAGATTTTCTTTGCGCTCTTTGCGTCCTTCACGGTTCAATTGAGTAATGGAATGGAAACGAAACTTGTAACAGCCAATCTTGGCGTCGTGAATCCCGAAAGCATCGACGATTACATCGCGCGCGGCGGCTATCGCGCGCTGGAAAAAGCCGCCAGCGACATGTCGTCGCCGCAGATGATCGACGCGCTCAAAACTGCCGGGCTGATCGGGCGCGGCGGCGCGGCGTTCCCGACCGCGCTCAAGCGCGAACTCGCGGTCAAAGCTGAAGTCACGCAGCCGTGGCCCGCGCCGGTGACTGTGCCCGCGCCGTACCGCCGCTCGTCCGCGTTCGTCATCTGCAACGCGGATGAATCGGAGACCGGCACCTTCAAAGATCGCTTGCTGATGGAAGGCGATCCATTCCGGATTCTCGAAGGCATGGCGATCACGGCGTTCGTCACTTGCGCGACGAATGGTTTCATCTATCTGCGCGGCTAATATCCGCTGGCGTACGAGCGGCTGTCGCGCGCAATCGACGCGGCGCGGCAGCGCGGTTTTCTCGGCGAAAGAATTCTGCGCGACGATTTCGATTTCGACGTAGAGATTCGGCGCGGCGCGGGCGCGTACATCTGCGGCGAAGAGACCGCGCTGTTCGAATCGATCGAGGGCAAGCGCGGCGAGCCGCGCACCAAGCCGCCTTTTCCTACGGACGCGGGATTGTTTCAGCGCCCGACGGTCATCAACAACGTCGAGACGTTCGCGAACATTCCGTTCATCGCGCTGGAGGGCGCGGACGCGTACCGCCAATACGGCACGGCGAAATCGCCGGGCACGCGCGTCGTCTGCGTCAGCGGTCAGGTGAAGAAACCCGGCGCGTACGAAATCGCGATGGGTACGCTGCTGCGCGAGGTGATCTACAATCTTGCCGGTGGGTTGCACGAGGGACGTACGCTGCAGGCGGTGTTGATCGGCGGCGCGGCAGGCGTGTTCCTGCGCCCAGACGAGATCGATATCGCGCTCGATTTCCAATCGCTCGCGGCGATCGGCGCGACGTTTGGCTCCGGCGCGATCATGGTGATGGACGACACGGCGAACGTGCGCGGCGTTCTGCGTCGCATCGCACGGTTCTTCAAGGATGAATCGTGCGGCAAGTGCTTTCCGTGTCAGATCGGCACACAGCGCCAGTACGAAATTATCACGCGCACGGTCGGGGCGTTTCATGAAACGCCTATCCACGATCTCGGCGCGACGATGCGCGACGCGTCGTTGTGCGGGTTGGGACAGACCGCGTCGAGCGCGATCCTCAGCGCGATCGACAAAGGATTGGTGTAGTGTGAATAAGACCAAGTTGCTCGAACGCATTCAAACGGGACAAACGATTGCCGAACGCGCGTTCGCGGATTTGAGCGAAGCAGAACGGAATCAAGCCGGGACGCATGAACATTGGTCCGCCAAAGACACGCTCGCGCATATCACGGCGTGGCAAATGCGCTGGGTGGATTGGCTATCGCCGCTCGGCGAAGGCAAACCGCTCAACGCGGAGGGTCCCGCGCCAGTGGAAGATGACGACCGGGCGAATGCAAAAATCTTTGCGGCGAATCAACATCGTGCCTGGGCGCAGATTCACGCGGATTATCAGAACGCCTCGCGGCAGATCCTCAAACTCGCGGCGCTTCTTTCAGAAGAAGAGTTGAATAGCCCGCAGCATTTCGCCTGGCTCGAAGAACCAACCCTCGCGCGGCGATTTACCGGCACGTTCTATTGGCACCTTCAAGAACACCTGGCGCGCCTTTTCATCGAGCGCAAGAATCCGGCGCACGCGTTGGAAATTGCGGAGGAATTCTCGCGCCAAGTTGGCGCGGACGAACCTGCCGTCGATCGCGCCGTCGCGCTCTACAACCTCGCGTGCTATGCCGCGTTGATGGGGCGGCAGGAAATCGCGATTTCAAATCTCAAGACCGCGCTGTCACTCGATCCCGGACTAATCGGATGGTCGAAACAGGACACCGACCTCGATTCGCTGCGCGAGCATCCAGCGTTCAAGGCGATGTACGCTTCGCTGCCGGCATCATAGATTGTTCGAGGTAGAATGACGACACAGCTAGACATCAACAAGCCCGAATTTTGGGAAGAGATTTATCAAGGCGGGCGCGCCGGCTGGGACCTCGGCGGACCGACGCCGGCGTTTGTGCGGCTTTTGGAATCCGGCGAATTCGCGCCGGGGCGAATGCTCGTCACCTGCGCCGGGCGCGGGCACGACGCGCGCGAGTTCGCGCGGCATGGTTTTCAAGTCGATGCGGTCGAATTTGCCGCCGATCCAGTGCGCGATATGCGCGCGCTCGCCGACCCGCGCGCGCCGGTGCGCGTCTTTCAATCCGATCTCTTCACGCTGCCGCATGACCTCGATGGTCAGTACGATTATGTGCTGGAATACACCTGCTATTGTGCGATCAACCCCAAGCGCCGCGCAGAATACGCCGATCTGATCGCGCGGCTGCTCAAACCGCGCGGAGTTTTGATCGCGCTGATCTTTCCGACGACGGAACATACCGGCGGACCGCCGTTCTACGCGCCGATTCCCGAAGTCCTCGGTCTCTTTCAAAAGGGTGGATTCCAACTGATGCAGCGCGAAACGCCGGTCGACTCGGTCCCACAGCGTAAGGGATCGGAAGAACTGTTGATTTTCCAAAAGAGCCAATGATGACGATCGTGATCGCCTATCTCCTCGTCGCGTTTTTTGTTGTGTTTGAAGGACGCATTCGCCAGGGCGAGGAAGCGAAAACGCTCGACCGCGGCGAAGCCGATCGCGGCAGCACAATGTTGGTCGGGGCGTCGTTCGGTATCGCGTCGACTGTGCTGCTCGTCGCGGCGGCGCTAGATTACTGGCGCATCGGGTTGATCGATAACGCGCTGATCGGCTGGCTCGGAATTGCGATCATGGTCGCCGGCATCGCACTGCGCTTTTGGGCGAACCAAACGCTCGGTGAATTCTACACGCGGACGCTCAAGACGACCGCGCGCCAGCGCGTGGTGCAGCAAGGTCCGTACCGCGTCGTTCGCCATCCAGGTTATCTGGGAACGATCCTGCTCTGGCTTGGCGCCGGTATCGCGGCGGTGAACTGGATTGCCGCCGTGCTGATCATCGTTCTGATGTTTGGAGTTTACATCTATCGCATCCGTTCCGAAGAGGTGATGCTCAGAAATGCGTTGGGCGAAGAGTACCAAAAATATTCGGCGAGAACATGGCGATTGATTCCATTCGTTTACTGACCGAGGATTAACTATGAGTGACGTTACGCTGACCATAGACGATCAATCAATCACGGTGCCCGAAGGCACGACGATCTTGCAAGCCGCGCATCAAATCGACAAAGAGATTCCGACGATCTGCTACCATCCGCATTTCACCGCGCCGTCGCTCTGCCGCATGTGTGTGGTCGAAGTCGAGAAATCGCGCGTGCTGGTGCAGTCGTGCTCGCGCGCGTGCGAAAATGGGATGGTCGTGCGCACCGACACGCCGCGCGTCCAGCAAGCGCGCAAGACGATTCTCGAATTGCTGAACAGCGCGGTCGACGTGAGCGATGCACCGGACATTCAAGAGTACATGCGCCGGTACGGCGCGAACGCACAGCGTTTTGCAGATGGCGCGCGGCGCGAGTTGCCGCTGCATGATGACAATCCGTTCTACATTCGCGATTACAGCAAATGTATCTTGTGCTGGCGCTGCGTGCAGGCGTGCGGTGAAGACGTGCAGTGGACGTTCGCGATTCATCGCGCCGGGCGCGGCTTCGAGACGCGCATCGCCACGTTCTTCGAGAAGCCGATTCCGGAAAGCACGTGCGTCTACTGCGGCAACTGCGTGCAAGCGTGCCCGACCGGCGCGCTCAAAGCCAAGCGCGAATTCTGGATCGAGTCTGGGCGCGATGTGAGCGAACTGGTGCGGCATTCGCGATTGGAACGGAGACGCAAACGATAGCGCGATGGAGCAAAAGTGGCGAAACTCAAACTGGATTTGCACGACATCTATAATCGCGGCGGTCAGATCGACGCCGAACTGGATCGAATTGTGCAAGAGGCAGTCGACAAGAAGATCGATCTGGTCGAAATCATTCCCGGCAAAGGGAGCGGGCAACTCAAGAAAAAGGTGCTGCGCTTTTTGAATCAGTCTCACATCCGCCGACTGTACCATCGCGTTGAAAAGGACGACAAGAACTTTGGACGTATCTTTGTCCATTTCAAGCATTGATCGTTACGTTTTACGCTTTACGTTTTATTCTGAGGAGCAGCGATGCTTGCTGAAGACAAAGTGACCGCCACCACCTGTCCGTTTTGCGGCGTGGGGTGTCGGCTCAATTTGCATACGCAAGGTAACCAGATTCTGTCCGCGACGACCCCGTACGATCACGTCGTCAGTCGCGGCAATCTGTGCATCAAAGGTCGCTTCGGCTGGGATTTCATCTACCATCCCGACCGCGTATTAAAGCCCCTGATTCGCAAAGACATTGACGTAGGGGCGCCCCTTCGTGGTCGCCCTCTGCGTGAACGTCCTCGCACGCAAGCGGCACGCGACGACTGGCGCGAAGCAACCTGGGACGAGGCGCTCGAACTTGTCACGGATCGCTTCGCGGCGACGGTTAAGCAGCACGGACCTGACGCGACGGCAGTTTTTTGTTGCGCCAAGGCGACGATCGAGGACAACTACGCGCTGCAAAAAATGTTCCGCGCGGTGATCGGCACGAA
>DAIDTM010000288.1 GCA_027457205.1 Anaerolineae bacterium
ATTGGCAGTGCAAATCGTAGTATAATGCGAGCAATAAAAAGCCCTCTCGGTGCTGACAACACTAGAGGGGGTGGCCCAAGGTGCGTCGATCACCCCAGGCGAGATGAAGCGTAGCACAATCGCCCGCGTTGGTCAAGCATCCGCGCGGGATTTTGTTTGGGGTGGGGAAGTACTTTCCGCCGTAGCCACTTTCGCAGAAATGCAGTTCTTGTTCGTTTATCTTTGTCCCAGGTAACTTGCACGCCGTCTTGGATCGCTTCAGAGGAGAAGCCGAGAGATGCTCGCGTCTGGGACGCTCTTACCTCTCATCCAGAATCTGTTTGCTCAAGGTCAAACACCTGTCGCTCGACGCGCCCACGCGCGTCGGTGGTCCCGCAAACTGCGGAACCTGCGATGACAGGTGTTTTTTTGTTTCGTCGACGCCTGTGAGGGTTGGCAGGCGATGTTGCGGCAACGGGTCGCCGCGCGTCATCGCCAAGGCAACTGCTGATAAATAAAGGAGGCGAATCAAAGGCATCTTTACGTTCTGCATCCCAAGCGAAGCGTGTTCTTTGGGTTTGACGCTCGGCCAGTTGGCCTAGCGTCAGTTTCCGCACAGGCACGATAGCCTATGCGGATTGGGGGGAAAATGAAAAGCTCTCTCAAACTGGTGGGTCTGACGGTGGTTGCGCTACTCCTCGTCCTCGTTCCAGCGACGAGCGGCGTGGCGCACGCGGCCACCCTGTGCGTAAACCCTGGCGGAACACATGGCTGTTTCGCTTCGATCCAAGCTGCGGTGAACGCGGCAGGTCTTGGCGATACCATCACGGTCGCACCCGGGACCTACCACGAACGGGTGATCGTAGACAAAGCAGGTCTAAAGCTCACGGCACAAGGCGCACCCGGGAAAATAAAATTGATGCCGCCCTCCTCGCTCCCCCAATGCCCTGCAGGGGGGCAAACGAATGCCTGCTCCTTTGGCTTTACGCTCGTGGCGAATAACGTGACCATCTTGGGTTTTGAGATTACGGGATTCAACGGTTATCCCGACGCTTCGGGCATCTTCGTTGGCGGGTTGTTTGCGGGAGATACGGCGCACCGAGCGGACGGAGCGACCATCCGGCTCAATCTGATCCACGACAACGGCAACGGGGTCTATCTCTGGCAAAGCAACAACAATAAGATCGAGTTCAATACCATCTTCCACAGCATCGACTTCGACGGCGCTGAAGGAACGGGGATTCTGAGTTTCAATGGGTACGATAATGCCTCGACGGCGGCCGCCAATGCCGCCGGGCATTCAGGCAAACACAACACCATTTCGCACAACGCCGTCTTCAACAATGATCGATTGGCGATTTTCGCGGGCGCTTGCTCGTATCCCTATTGTGATCTCAGTACGCCCCAGGTCAACGCCAATATCAGCGGAACAACCATTGACCACAATGTCGCGTACGGGAATGGCGCCGATAAACCACTGGGCGGTCAGAATGCTACCGAGACGATTGGTTTGCTGAATGCTCACGGCGGGACCATCTCACATAACGACGTTCACAACAACCCTAACCTCGGCATCCTCATCAACTACTCGGACGGCGCGACGATTGATCACAATACAGCAACGCATACCGGCGCGTACGGCATTGAGCTCAACTTTGCCTACAACGTTGAGGTGGCTCACAACACGACGGATGGAAATCGCTACTTTGGGATCTTGGTGTTGTCCAGCGATAAAGACTCGCTCACCGACAACTCGGCGCATGACAATGTGCGCTTTGATCTGTACTGGGATGGGGCAGGGTCTGTAAAATTTGACGGCAATCACTGTGGCACGGCGTACCCGTCCAAAGCCAAATGGGATTGCGAGGGTCCCGCGTATTAAATCAACTCTCTTTTGGGCAGCGCATCAGGCTCGCTCTGCATCGCCGGCGTGGAGCGAGCCTCGATTGTTTCTTGGTTTCGTGTCCGATTTATTTTTTCTGTTGAACTGATCGAGCAGCGGCACAAATACGATTGGCGTGCCTGTGGGCCGCGCTCGGTACCTCGCGCCAAAAGTTTAACCCAACCCTAACTTGTCGTTTACCTGGCTTTGACTTGGCCGTGTTATACTCTCAGTACATTGCCCGCCCGCCAGTTGCCCAAGCGGGCAAGAAGTGTTTAACAAAACACAGTCATTTCCACGATCTCTGCAAGACTAGCTTTCTCCAGATTCCAATAGAATACGCCCGGAACACGATCCTGAAGGCACGGAAACGGTCAACTACCACCCGCTAGAAGCGGGTGGCTTGCAACTGCGCTCGACCGCAGTTCCGTAACGGGCAGAGAAACCGTTGCGGCTTTGGTTTCAACGCGCGTCGCGTGCGGCTGGTTGACAACAGCCCGGCTCGCAATGTTGCAAGCCGCGACGTAATCTGCGAGTCCAGAGTACCCACAGTTTACACAGGAGAAGATCCTTTGCGAAGGACGGTTACGTTTGTCCACGCAACCACAGATGGGGCAAGTCCGCGACGTGTTGCGCGGGTCAACCGCGACCAGGTTAACCCCCGCCAACTGGGACTTGTATTCGAGGAAGGTGCGAAGTTGGTAGAACGACCAACTGTGCAAGGTTGTTCTCTGGTCGCGCCGAGCCGTGATCCTCTTGCGAATACCCTTCAAGTCCTCAATGGCAATGTCGCGTTGAGTGCCTTGCGCGAGTTTTACAACCTGCTTGCTGATCGTGTGGTTCACCTGCCGAGCAAAACGCGCTTCCTTGCCAGACAATTTCTTGAGCAATCGTTTGGCCGAGCGCGTGCCTTTCTTTTGAAGTTTGGTTCGCAAACGCCGATGGCGATAGCGCACATTATTAATCGCCTTACCAGAGTAGGTGTGTCCATCCGAATCGACGGCAATATTGACAACACCTAGGTCAATCCCCAAGACACCTTTGCCCTCAAGGGGTGTCGGTTCTTCGATGTTGCATGTCGCGGACAAATAGAACTGATTACGAAAGAAGACTAAGTCCGATTCGCCCTGCCGCGTTTTCAGGAGTTCAAGTTGTCGTTCGCCACAGACAAATGGAATTTTGATGCGTCCGTTGATGGTCCAGATCGAGACGTGCGATTGAGTCATCTGCCAACTCAGGATCCGGTCATCATAGGTGATCGCGCCCAGTGGCTTGAACGTGCGTTTGCGTTTCTTATCGAGTTTGTAGGCATCGGCCACTTTGGCGATACAACGCACCACGACCTGAGCCGACAGATCAAACTGGGCGCGTACATCCTGGTAGACGAGTTTATGCAGTTGGTATTGCCCGAATGTTTTCTTCGCCCAGGCGATCGACGAAATGTAGTCGCAGGCGCGATTGGCTTGTTCCATCGTGCACTTGAGCGAAGCAGCCTGTTCGGGTGTGGTTTGCAGTTTGACTTGGGCAATCAGTTTCATGCCTCGGTAATAGCACAAATGGGCTAGGGTGTCAATACTTGACAATCAGTCTTTTTGACACTCCTCACTATAGCGACGGATGGGTCGCTGCACTGACATGTCCTGCGGTGCCTACCTAGTAACCGTCGGCCCAACGGGTAGCATTGGGACCCCAGTAAACGCGGCGCATTGGTTGAAACTCTGGCTGGAGTCGGCGCGCGGTGATGCCTTTGAACAGGCGCACCACTTCGGCAGGGGCAAACTTGGGCGGCGCAGAGACCAAGAGATGCACGGGGTCTAGCATTACGTCGTCCGTAAGAATTTCAAAACCGTACTGCGCGGTAAGTTCGCGGAATAGTTGTTTGAGGCGCGCCGCAACAGGGTCAACCAAAACCTTCTTGCGATAGCGCCGCGCAAGCGTCCAGACTAGGTGGTCGTTGACACTTGCACCGCACCCCTTCGGGAGTGCTAGGTGTTACATCGACGCAGTGCGGATTGTATAATGGCGTAACCACCGTGAGCGCATTTTGCGTATCGCGGTTTTTGTTCTTTCGACACCGTATCGGCAAAAGAGAGAATGTGTATCGTGTGGCGCGAAATCTAACGAAGGTATCCTCTTATCGGAGCGATGGTTGGACGAACTTTTCTCACGGATTCCCTTCCTAGAAACGATTCTATGGATTCTGGCGGTCATCGCCACCTTTGCCGCTTTTCTTATCGTTGTGCCCGGTTTCCTTAACAACTCGGCGTCCCAGCCGTCGAATGTCGCCCAGGCGACGCTGACGCCGCGCGCCACCTTGACGCCCATCGTGACCGCGACGTCGGTGCAGTCCGCGCCGCCACCGCGACCGCAAACGCCTCAGCCGCTTCCAACGCCGCCGCCCAACGCACGACTATTTACCTTCGTCGCCGACCCCAAACGCAGCGGCTGGTTGGCGACCGGCGAGACCAGTCCGCATTGGGGTGATCGCAACCTGCACGCGGGGGTCTACCAGGGACAGACCTATCGGTCCGTCATTTACTTCGATCTCTCGGTCTTTGCGCCGGGAACGCGGATCCTGTTCGCGCAGGTAGAACTGACCGGCTTGAATCGGAATAATCTGGGCGCGAACGGTCAATGGACGCTCGAACTGCTGCCCGATACCTTGCTCTCGAACTGGACGCAGAATTCCAATTCTGATTTTGCGAACACGCCGGCGGATGCCACCATCGGCGCGCCGCTTGCGCCCGCCGATCTGGTGGAAGGGCAAGCCAATCCGTTCACCTTTTCGTCCGATCAACTGGCGCGCTTGGAAGCGGACTTGAATCAGACGGGACCGGTGGCGTTTCGGCTGGTCGGTCCGACGAGCGGCGGCGACAGTCTGTTCACGTGGGACGGCGGCGATCCCGATCCGGCGGTGGGTGCGCACCCGACGCTGCGCGTGATCGCGATCCCTGGACAGTTCGTCCCGATCACGAATACGCCAACGCCGCAGAACGTGCTAACCGCTGCCGCGCAGTACGTGCAAGCCACCAACGCGGCGCAGCAATTCGGCACGCCGACGCCGCTGCCGCGCCAGTATGCGACGTTTGTGCCTTACCAGGTGATCACGCCGCTGCCCACGCCCGCCAACACCGCGACCGCACAAGCGCAAGCGGCGTATGCGACGGCGATGGCAATGACGACCGGCACCTTTACGCCGACGCCGCTCTACTGGGTCACTGCCACGCCGACGCCAGCCTTCATCGCGCTGGGGCAGTTCACGCCCGTGCCCACGTCCTCGCCGACCGTGGTGACGGAAATCTCGCGGCTGCAACAGATCCAAACGCCGCTGCCGACTGGCTTGGGCTTGCGCGGCAATATCCTGTTCCTGACCGATCGCGAAGGGACTGGGACGCCGCAGGTCTGGGTGATGAATCCGCAAGGCGCGCCCATCGGCAAATTGAACGGCGAAGCGTACTATCAGATCGCGGCGACGCAAGAACTCTTCTCGCGCGACAAACTGTTTCAAGTCGATGTGGGGAAAGACAGCGGCGGACAGTGGGACGTCGTGATCCTCGACGTTGCCAAAGGAATTCTCAGCCCGCTGATCACCGAAGACCCGAAGAAGCGAGTCGGCGCAGGATCGTACAATCCGGCGTGGTCGCCAACCGCGAATCAAATCGCGTTTGTCTCGGAGCGGTCGGGCACCGGTGAAATCTATTCCTACGATCTATCGACCGGTCTGACGCGTCGGCTGACCTACACGCCGCAGAACCCGACGACGCTGGACTGGGCGACGAACAACCATCCGTCGTGGTCGCCCGATGGTCACCAGATCGTGTTCGCTTCCAATCGGGATCCCTTCCCACGCTGGCAGATTTGGATCATGAACGCAGACGGCAGCAATATGCATCGACTCAGTACCAGCCCATCCAACGATACGGCGCCGATTTGGGTCAAATAAAAATCGAGCGCATGATCTGAAAGGAGCCAATACTATGCGGACGCAACCTCATCGTGGACTCGGTCGCTTGATTTTTGTGACAGCGGGACTCGTGCTCCTCGTCGTTCTCGCCGGCGTCGGGGTGATCTCCGCGGCGCCGCCCTCCCAGGGCACGGTGCCGCCTCCAACGACGGTGCCGCCGACGACGCCGAACCCACCGCATGGCGGACCCACGCCGGTGCCGCCGACGCCGCAGCCGCCGCCCCTCCAAGGCGTGTGCTGCTTGCCCGGCGTCGCGTTCAACTCGACGCGCGACGGCAACCTGGAAATCTACGTCATGCGATACGATGGCACAGGCGTAACGCGCTTGACGCTCAATCCCGCGATCGACCAATATCCCGCGCCCTCACGGGATGGCACGCGCCTGGCGTTCCAGTCCTCGCGCGATGATCCCAACCCCGCCACGTGCGGTCAAGCCGGTCAGCCGAACTGCGTCACGCATATCTACGTGATGAACGTCGACGGCTCGGCGCAAACGCGCCTGACGGATGGATCGTGGCAGGATACCCAGGCGAACTGGTCGGCGGGCGGCACGCGCATCGTCTTTGTGTCGAACCGCGACGATCCGCATCCGCTGACGTGCGGTCAAGCCGGGCAGCCGAACTGCGTCACCCATCTGTATATGATGAACGCGGATGGCAGCGGCGTGACGCGCTTGACGACCAATCCCGCCAATGTGCCCGCGGCGAATACCAGTCCCAGTTGGTCGCCTGACGATACCCACATCGCGTTCGCGTCCACGCGCGACGATCCCAATCCGGCGACGTGTGGTCAGTCGGGTCAGCCGAACTGCGTCCGCCACCTCTACACCATCCGCTACGATGGCAGCGGTCTGGCGCGTTTGACCAACAACGCCGCGATGGACGGACACCCGGCGTGGTCGCCCGATGGCACCAAGCTGGTCTTTGAGACCAACCTCGACGGACACTTTCAGTTGTATCTCATCAACGCCGACGGGACCAACCAGACGCGCTTTACGAACGATACGGCGGACGACAAACATCCGGTGTGGATTCCTGGCTGCACCGATCGGATCGTCTACGCCTCCAACCAGGGCGGCGCGGATTATCAGATCTACTCGATCAATCCGGACGGCACGAACGTGATTCGCCTGACATCGACGGCAGCGGGCGTCAGCAACGATTTCCCCGCGTGGTCGGGTCTGCCGACGCCGATTCGTGTGCCCGGTCCGTGCTGCGTGCCGGGCGTGGCGTTCAGTTCGCTGCTCGACGGCAACTCGGAAATCTATCTGATGCGCGCCGATGGGTCGCAACTGACGCGCTTGACCTTCAATCCCGCGATCGATCAAAATCCTGCGCCGTCGCCGGACGGCACGCGCATCGCGTTTGAATCGAATCGGGATGGGCGTTTCCAAATCTATGTGATGAATGTGGATGGGTCAGGCACAACGCGCCTGACCGTCAGCAGCGGCAACGACACTCAGCCGACCTGGTCGAACGACAACAAGCATCTCGCGTTCGTGTCCGACCGGGACGGGACGCAGCAAATCTACGTGATGAACGCGGATGGATCGGGGACGGTGAAACTGACGAGCAATCCAACCACCAGCCCGCAGGCGTACAACGTTCACCCGCACTGGAGTCTGGACAACAAACGGATCGTCTTCCAGTCCAACCGCGACGGCAACGATCAGGTCTACGTGATGAATGTGGATGGCAGCGGCGTGACGCGTCTGACGAACGATACGTTCACGGACGGCTATCCGAGCTTCGCGCCCGACGATCATCACATCGTATTTGAATCGAACCGGGAGGGGCATTTCCAGATCTACGTGATGAACGACGATGGCTCGAACGTGACGCGCATTACCAACGATTCGGCGGATGATCGCAGCCCCTACTGGTGTCCGGCGTGTCTGAACCGCATCGTGTTCGTATCCAACCGCGACGGCGTGAACAGCATCTATGCGATGAACGGGGATGGTTCAGATCAGATTCGTCTGACCACGCCCGCCAGCACGACGGTGCCTGACAATGGTCCGGCTTGGTCGGGGTTGCCGATCCGTTTGCCGGTGTCGGTGCAGTTGCCAGTGTTGACGGGGGGATCGACGGCGACGGTGACCTCGGGCGGCACGGGCGGTGGTGCTGGCGGTCTGCTCGATGCGTTCGCGCAGTTTCTCCGAAGTCTCTTCGGAGGGCACTAGATCGCGGGTCCGCGTGTGTGAATGGCAACAACAATTTCCCGCAGGTCGAGTCCACGATCTGCGGGAGACGTGGATCGTTGTAGTTTCATCGGGTCAGACGCTTTACTCGTTGAAACCGCTGCAAGCCGCCGTGCTTGAGCATCGGCGGACCCGATGGCTTGCAATCAGCCAACGGATTCAAGTTGTTCAGCCAGCTCCATGAGTAAGTCGCTACCAGTACGCAAACGTTATCAAATATTTACCCGTTGTTTACCCTATTACGACCTTGCCGTGCTATAGTATCACAAGGTGTGACGCTCCATTGTGACCTGGTTCTGGCGCACATTAGCAAATTGGTTGTTTGGTTCCGAGTGGGCGGGAACGACCCTGTTCGAATTCTGCCTTCCTGTTATGATCGAAGGGGAGGTGTTTGATTCCACTCAATCACAGAGCCCGCTATTGATCTAAAACTGCGGAGGCCTTGACTTCTGGTTATGCCGACAAGTCGTCCGGCGATTGGACACCTTAAGACCAGAATTAGCCGATGGTGTACCCGACCGCGTTCTTGCGGTCGGTTTTTATTTTTCTAGCGAACTAGGTCACTCGGTACGTTATGCAGCGGCGAAGGTATTGATTTTGAATCCAATTCGTGTGATCCTCGCGATGCGGATAGAAATATTGCGGCAGACATGGTCGCCCCTCCAGCGACCAAGGCAGTCGCTTTTCCCTCCTTGTTTTCAGTGCGTCCAAGCGTAACAATAGATGAGCGCATTGCGCTAATATCGGCGTAGAATAAACGCTGTCGTCGTCATGCGGACGGCGTGTTCGCTCAAATATCAATTGGTCTAGCGCCAAGTACCGTAAGTTTGATCAGCGTTGGTCGATAGCTAGGCGTTGGCGCGCCTGCAATGAAAAGCGACGGAGCTGTTAGTGGCATCGTTGTTTCCGCGTTCAGCCATCGTCGGATAGCCGAATGAGATATGCGTATCGCTTTCTTCCTGCGTCATCCGTTTCATGAAGCCATTCTCCGACCGGTTGCGAACGTCTTGCGCAAGGACCACCAATGCCAGGTGTTTAAGACGGAGACTCGTCCCACGGCGGACGATCCGTTCTCGATGGCGCCGCTACGCGCTTGTATCGGTGATATGGTCCGGTATCGGCCGCACGTCATCCTGTCCGGCGAAGACATCGGGCCGCTCCATATGCGTAATTATTTCCCCGCTACGCTGTTTGTGCACACTCGCCACGGCTTGGTGAGCATCTGCCGTTGCGCCAGAGCAAGTCAGCGCCTTGATCTTGGCGGCGGGAGACGGGGATCGCATGTCCGGCATCGCCAAGGGATTTCTGATGCTGAACGAGCAAACTCTGATCGAACGCGCCATTCAGACCGTCGCGCCCTACTGCGCTGAGATCATTGTTGGTTTGCGCGCCAAAGACCTGTCCAAGGGACCTGCGCTCGCGTCCAACTTGACGGTTGCGCCGACCGTTACGTTTGTGGAAGGAGGCGCGACCCGTCAGGAAACGGTCCAGAATCTGGTTGAGCGTGCAACGCGTCCGCTCGTTCTTCTGCACGAGGTGGTGCGGCCGTTCGTCAGGAACGATCTGTTTGCGAGCGTCCTCCAGGCGTCTGCTGAAACTGGGGCGGCTGCCCTGTACGTGCCCTTGCGTCCGCGCGACGGTCTCGCCATCGTCGATAGTCGGAATTTGCGTTCGATGCTTCCACGCAACCAAGTCGCGGCGCTACAAACGCCGCATGCGTACCGGCGGGACTGGCTAGTGGAAGCCCACCGACGCGCAGCGCGTGAATCCTGGGTCGAGGAAAGCACCGTTGCGCTCGTCAAGCGAGCGGGATACGAGATTCAGTTGATCCTGAGCGACGACAGGAATTTCAAAATTACCTACCCGGAGGACTGGGAGCGGGCAGTCGCCGAGGCAAACGTCCCAGTCGCTTGACCTGCAGCCGGTGAAGGCAATAGACCGAGACGGAATCTCAAATAGTGCTCCGCAATTTCTGAAGGGATCGTGTTGATGAGCTGAACGCTAAAGAACTGAGTAGCAGTGCGATTGGTTGGTTGGAGACAACATGAAACGCTCATTCGATTTCCTCATTGCCTTGTTAGGACTAGTCGCCCTTTCGCCCGTTTTCTTGATTGTCGCCGTAGCGATCAAGTTAGACTCGCGCGGCTCTGTGTTTTATCGCGGCGAACGCCTGGGGCGCGACGGCAAGCGGTTTCGCATTTTCAAGTTCCGGACAATGGTCGCCGACGCCGCCGAGCTGGGAGGCGGAATCACCATCCGCGACGATCCGCGCGTCACGCGGCTGGGTCGCTTCCTCCGCCGCACCAAGATCGACGAACTGCCGCAGCTGATCAACGTCGTCCGCGGCGAGATGAGTTTGGTGGGTCCGCGTCCCGAAGACCCGCGCTATCTGCCGTATTATTCGCCACGCTATCGCCCGGTGCTGGCGGTCTTGCCCGGCATCACCAGCATCGCGTCGATCCGCTACCGCCATGAAGAATCCTTGCTGCCGCCCGAAGACTGGGAGAAGGTTTACATCGGCAGCGTCCTGCCGGCGAAACTGGACATCGAACTCAGCTATCTGGCGACGCGGTCGCCCGGTCAAGACTTGCTGATTCTGCTGGCGACCGGTTTTGCGCTGCTCAAAGACGAAGCGCACTTTGACGCGCTCGCGCGTGTGGTCACGCGGTTCGAACGATTCATCGAACGCTACGTCTCCTGGGTTGCCATCGACACGCCGCTCATCGTTCTAGCGTACGCGCTCGCGCTGTTCGTCCGCTCGATTACCGCCGAGATCGATCTGCCGTTGGCGTTTGCGGAAGCGCTGGTCGGCGTGGCGATCTACGTGATCACCAATCAGTTCTTTGGCATCTACCACCGCGTCTGGCGGTACGCCAGCGGGCAAGAATCGGTGATGCTGTTTGCCTCCGTCGCGACCGCCACGCTGGTGATTAGTCTGCTCAATTTGCTGATGCCCACGCGCGTGCTGCCGTTGGGCGCGATCGGGTT
>DAIDTM010000289.1 GCA_027457205.1 Anaerolineae bacterium
TTCTGCTGCCGCCGCTGGTGCGGCGGACGATCATGATTCCGCTGGGATGGGTCGTGGGCTTGGGGCTGATGCAAGACCTCGTGACAACCACGCTGTCGAATTTCGATTTCTTGAACCCGCTCCTCAAGTTCGTCTACCTGAACAACGGCTTGTCGATTCCGGGCGCAATTGCCATCTTCGTCGTCATGGCAGTCATCTACATTTACTGGCCGCCGGCGCGCGCGAATGCTCAAAAAAGAGTCAACAACCTTCCGCCGGCAGGCCGGTCGACGGCGCGATTCGCGGCGATCCTTGTGGTCGTCCTGTTCCTGATCGCGCTACCATCGCTGGCGGGTCTGTATCTCAGTCAGGTTCTCGACGATGTCGGCTTGTACGTTCTGATGGGTCTGGGCTTGAACATCGTCGTCGGCTTTGCCGGCTTGCTTGATCTGGGTTACGCGGGTTTCTTCGCCATTGGCGCGTATACCGCCGGCGTGCTGACCTCGCCGGACTTTGGACATCCGGCGTTCCTGCCGAGTTGGTGGCTTGCCGTTCCCGTCGCCATTTTTGCGGCGATGGCAGCTGGCGTTCTGCTCGGCATTCCGGTACTGCGAATGCGCGGCGATTACCTTGCCATCGTCACCCTGGGTTTTGCCGAGATCATCCGCTTGTTGCTCTTGTCGGATTTTCTCAAACCCTTCGTCGGCGGCGCGCAAGGAATCCTGGACATTGCCAAGCCGGTGATCCCGTGGGTTACCTCGTTCAGTCCGCAGCTCAAGATCGCACCGGTGGAAGTGGTCCATCCGGAACAATTTTACTACGTGCTGCTCGCGGGCTGTCTCCTCGTCGCCTTCGTGGCGATGCGCGTCAAGGACTCGCGGCTGGGACGCGCCTGGATGGCGATGCGCGAAGACGAGGATGTCGCGCAGGCGATGGGTATCAACCTGGTAGCAACGAAGCTGATGGCGTTTGGCATGGGCGCATCGTTTGGCGGACTGGGCGGCGCGATCTTTGGCGCGCAACTCGGCTCGATCTTTCCGCAAAGTTTCACTTTCATCGTCTCGGTCAATATCCTGTCCCTGATCATCATCGGTGGAATGGGCAATATTCCCGGCGTCATCCTCGGCGCGTTCGCGCTGGTGGGCTTGCCGGAGCTGCTGCGCGAGTTTTCGGATTACCGATTCCTTTTCTACGGCGCGGCGCTCGTGCTGATGATGCTCCTGCGTCCCGAAGGATTGATTCCCGAAGCGCGACGCCGAATGGAACTGGAGGAATCGAGAGAAGAAGAAGCCGCAGTGGTGGAGACCAAGGCGGCAGTCAAGCCAGCGAGTTAATCGCAGAGGCGTGACGTGTTTCTGGGAACGCCAACTCGATGGTAGGTAGAGACCTGACAGACCTTGTAAATCTGTCAGGTCTTTTCTAACTATTGCCCGTGCGTTTGTCTTGACATTTCTGGATTAACCTGTTACTATGGTTTTATCGGTGATGGTTAATTTACCTTTTTCCGTACGCTTGTTGCCGCTATGATCGCTACGAAATCGGACGCCGAGATTCACAAGCTGATCGCCAACGCGCTCTGCTTGAATTTCGCAAATACCCTGTACGGTCATGGCAATGTTCCCGTGCACGAGTACCTCAAGGACTATCGTGATCTCGTGCTGTGGAGCTGCCATGCCGGAATTCTGGACGAGCGCCAAGCCGACGCGCTGATTCGCGAGGGCGCGCGCCGCCCGACCGAAGCCGTGGCGACGTTCCACCGCGCCATTGCGCTGCGCGAAACGTTATTCCGCATCTTCGCCGCTGCCGCCAACGGAGAATCTCCCAAGGCCAACGATTTGGCGGCTCTAAATTCGGCGCGTACCGATGCGCTTTCGCACTCAAAAATCGACCGTTCAGGCGATCGTTTCAGGATCGCGTGGACGGACGAAGCCGCGCTGGCTCGAGTGCTGTGGCCCATCGCGCTCTCCGCTGCCGAGCTCCTAACGTCTGAAGACTTGGACCGCGTGCGCGAATGTGATGGCGACACGTGCGACTGGCTCTTTGTGGACACCAGCCGCAACCATCTGCGCCGCTGGTGTTCGATGCACGAATGCGGCAATCGAGCCAAGGTGCGCCGGTATCTAAAACGAAAACGCAAACTCGCCCTCCAGTGACGATTGCCTGTTACCCGAACCAACGCATCCCAAGTCTCTAACGACTTGGGATGCGTTTTTGGGTTGACAGCGCCCTAGCTCTATGGTATACTGATAACCAGTTTAATGCCTCAAACAGGTTTAAGCACTTTTCGCTGATTTTCTCATCGGAGGAATCACCCAATGAAAAATAAATTTCTGCGCGCTGCCCTCATTTTGATTGCGGCGACGGTTGCCTGCTCGCCCCAAACCAGCTCATCGCCGGGAACAGCGACGACCGCTAGCGTCACGGCGACACCGCCCACGATGGCGTACACCAAGCCGCCGCCCGGAACCTTTGCCAATCCAACTCCCAACTTTTCCAACTTGCTTCTCGTTCCTCCGTTTCCGTATAACGCGCCACTGCCGCCCCAGGTTCCGACCGCGATCGACGGCGCGTACGTGAAATTCGATCCGCAGACCGCCACGCCTACGCCGTGCCGCCGCTGCGCGGACTATCGGCTGGAGGGCGGCGTGTGGACGCTCGAATTCGACAAGGGCGTGTTCCGAATCCATCATCTCATCACCGATTGGCGAAACTCGGCATCGTACACCGTATCGGGCAATCAACTCAAGTTGTTCAACGACCCGACGTGTGTAGACACGATCGGGACCTACACGTGGTCGATGGTAGGCAGAAAGTTGGTGCTTCAGGCGGTCGACGACACGTGCGCCATTCAGTTGAGAGCGGAAAATCTCACAGCGATGCCGTGGGATTCCTGCGCGCCGCCCACGCGCGAGGCGGCGCTCACCGACCATTGGCCCAAGCCCGCCGGCTGCTGACCTCAAAATAAAAAACCGCAACTGCCCAACCTCCCGCAGATTGCAACCTGCTGGAGGGTGGGCTGAGTCGAAACAAAAAACCTTGCGAAGGGTGTCATCCCTTCGCAAGGTTTTGTTCTATTCTTATTGCACGCCGGAGAACGACCGCTCGTAGATGAGCACCTTCCAGATCGTGTCCGCGCCCAGCGCCTTCCACGGCGGCATGCCGGTGCCGGTCACACCCTCCGAGATGCGATAGAATTGGCAGTCTACCGGCAGCCCTTGCATGAACGCCTTGTCGGTGAAATTCGCCGGCTTGGGATTCAACGCCGCCGCCGCGGGACCATCGCCTTGACCTTGCGCGCCGTGGCATGCGGAGCACTTGTCGTCGTACGTTTGCTTGCCCGCCGCGATCACCGCCGCGTCGTTGAACTGGTACGGCGACTTGACGCCGGCGTACTGCGACGGAATATTCAAGCACGTTGGATTCACGCCGGCTTGCTGCGGCGCAGGCGTCGGGCTGGGACCCGGCGTCATCGTGGGCTGCGGCGTGCCGGGCGGGGGCCACGCGTTGACTTCGGGCGCGGTGCTTTGCCAGTTCATCACGAACGCGACGAGCGCATCGATCTGATCCGGGCGCAGCGGACCGCCGTACTCCTGGCTCCACGTCGGCATGTGCGCTGCGTAGAGATCGGGGCGCGATTGAATCGGACGCCCGGCGGAAATCGTATCCTGCAGGAATCCCTGCACGCTGCCCGACCAGCCGACTTGCTTTTCGCGGCGACCATCCAGCAAATCCTTGCGATTGATCGCCGGCGCGACTTGTGGGATTCCTTCACCTTTCGCGCCGTGACAACTAAAGCAGTATTGACCGAACAGGTCTGCGCCAACTTCGATCTGGCGACCGGCAAGATCGGCGGCGCGTTTGTCCATGCCCGTTTCCTGGGTCTTGGGCACAATGCCGATGTCGTGGCCCAGGTCGCCGACGGCGACGGCTGCCAGCGGGATGCAGGTGAGCAACGTGAAAATGATACCGACCAGAATTTTTAGTTGAGTGGACATTGTGTGGCTCCAACCTCTCCTCACCTCACTCCTGATTGACTTGATCAGGAGAGGGGAGAGGTGTGAGGTTTATTCGTACACCGAATCCTTATCGAGGTAGATGATCTTTTCGTACGAGCCGGTGTCGCCCGCGACTTGGGGCGTCCAGGTGATTCGCAGCGTGATCTTCTTCAGACCGGCTTGCCAATCTTCGACCACGTAGAAACCTTTTGCATCCACGAGTCCCTGCTGATTGTTCGTCTGCTTGGCAAGCTGGGTTTGCTCGTTGACGCTCGCCTCGATCTGCACCAGCATCGCCTGGAACGGCGTCGCGTTCGCCGGCGGCGTCGCGTACTGCGACAAGTCGTACGTGCCGATCGGATTGCCGGCGTAACCGAGCTTGCGGACTGCGCCGCAGTCTTCGGGAATCAACGGGACCGGCGGCAGTACGCATTCTTCCGGAATGAATTCTTGACCGATTTCGACCGCCGGCGGCGCAGTCACGCCAAACGCCGGCGTCCCAAAGTACGAAAAGAGAACGAGAAAACCGACCGACAACCAGCCCAGCGTAATGCCCAATTTACGATTCCGTCCGAGGCGGCTGGACGAGCGTCCCCACAAGTGGTCCCAGAATTCGTCGATGTACGGCACGGCGAAGAGGACGATGAAGATCAACGTCGGCAGAATCACGCCCTGCACCGCCGGGCTGTCATAGTAATTCTTGACTATGCTCAACCCAAACGTATTGTCGATCCCGCGCAAGATCGGCAGCACGATGGGGTCTTTCAACATTCCCTGAATCCAGAGAAAGTACCACGGCGCGGTCGTGTGCAGCGGCGTGCGGAACGGGTCCGAGTGATGCTCCAGCGGCGCGTGGAACGCGAACGCGGCGAACGCGGCAAACGCAAAGACGCCAATCGCCGTCCACATCAATTCTTTCGTCAGGACTTCGGGCAAATAGTCCAGCTTTTCCTTCGCGGCTTTGCGAACCGCCGGATCAGGCGATTCCTCTTCGCTCGCCGGCAGACTGATGCCGTGCAAGCGCGAGACGCGGTAATAGTGCACCGAGATAAAGATGATCGCGAGGAGCGGCAAGAGGATGACGTGACCGAGGTAGAACCGGAGCAGACCGTTTTGACCGATCGTGTCGCCGCCGCGCAGCAACAGGTTGGAAATATAGCCGGCGATTTCTTTCGGCGGCGCGGATTTCGCCATGCTGGTGCCGATGGTGACCGCCCAATACGCCAACTGGTCCCACGGGAGCAAATAGCCCGAGTACGACAAGCCGAGCGTGAGAATCAAGAGGACGACGCCGGTGACCCAGGTAAACTGGCGCGGGTGCTTGAACGAGCCGGTCAGATAGACGCGCAGCATGTGCAGCGCGACGACGATCACCATCACTTCCGCGCCGATGCGGTGAATATCGCGCATCCACTGACCGAACGGCACTTCGGAAATGATCTTGACCATCGATTGGTACGCGTCGTTCTGCGCCGGGATGTAAAAGACCATCAAGATCAAGCCGGTGATCGTTTCGACGATAAAGGCAAACGCCGCCATGAACCCCAAGCCGAAGGTGTGCGTGAATTTCGTCGACGACTTTTCGTAATAGCGCGGGCGGAGGTGCGCGAAAAACGCGTTGGTGAAAACCTTATAGCGCGGGTTCGGCTTTTCGATCGGCGGATCGCCGCGGAACATGGCGCGCACGTCCGCAATCCCCATACCGGCGGAAACCGCGCGCATCGTATCGTCGGCGACCTTGAAGCCGGTCTCGCGCGTTTGTTGGGCAAGTTTGCTGCGTCCTTCTTTCGTGCGCACCTGTCCGAGGACCGGCAAGGCGTTCTTCAGCCCCACCGGCAACCGCTCGCGGAGCTTGTCGGCAACCGCAGCGAGAGGACCGCGATGCCCATTCCGTTCAAACATGCTGTGTTCCTCCTGGGACGAAAACGGGGATGATGGTGGCGTCGCCGGCTAACCGTGCGACGCGCCCTGGATCACCTTGCCGGTATCGACGATGACATTGAGCGACGGGTCAGACGGAATCGGCAGCGGGTCTCCTTGAGCATCGGTCGTGGCGACCACTTGACTGCTGGCGCTGACGAACGACATGACCATTCGGTCCAGACTGCGCGGGGCAGGTCCAGAGATGTACGTTCCATTTTTCTGGTACTTCGAGCCGTGGCACGGACACTCGAAACGCCCGGTCACCGGCTGCCACGCGTACAAACAGCCGAGGTGAACGCACACGTCGTACAGCGCGATGATCATTCCGTTCACGTTCGAAAGCCAGAATTTGCCGTCGGTATTGTGAATCGGTGGATCGGTGGGCTTGGGGAGAACGTCGCTGGCTTTGCCGAGCGGGAAGACTCCGCCGAATTCGCCAGCTTTAAAGCGCGGAAAAGCAAAGAAGAACGTCGCGCCGCCGATCCCCACCAGAAACACAAACCCTAGACTAGAGAGCCAGGCATAGTTGAGGAATTCGCGGCGCGTCAGAGGAGCCATTGCCTGCGGTGCGGCAGCAGTGGCTTTGGCTTCAGCCATATTTGTCAGTCTCCTTCCTCGAGTCTGTCAAAATGTGGACTGCGTAGCATGGCTACCGGCAACTAGCGCAACTCACTGCCGAGACGCAGAGGGCGCTGAAAAAATCTTCTTGAACTCTGTGCGCTCTGCGTCTCTGCGGTGAATTGAATCATCGCATCGGTGAACATGCCAGAGTCTCAAAAGCGGCGGTATTATAACACAACGAAAACAAAAATCAAGTGCCCTTTTGAAAATCTTTCGCGGCGCGGAATGTTTTGACGGAATCGTTCAGCTCTGTGTCAGACTTGCCCTGGCGGGAACGTGATTGTGGCGCATGGCTGTGCGAAGTTCAGCACAGTCACGCCACAGCCATGCCAGGGTTGCGAGGAGGCGATTTGTGCCGACGAAGCCGCCCTCTGGGCGTCCACTTTTCGAATTGGAGATTGCTTCGCCGCCTGCGGCGGCTCGCAATGACACCTGAACGCGTACGTTTTGACAAAAGAGTACGCGTGTGATAGATTCGACAATGATCCAATTGCCCAATGAGCCAAAAAGAACACGCGCGTTTGGCTCATTGGAAAATTGGTTCATTGGCTCATTGTCTATGGGGGTGGTTGATTCCCGGTGGGGTCCGCGGTCTTCAAAACCGTTGAGAGGCGTTGAATCGGCTCTGGTGGGTTCGACTCCCATCCACTCCCGAAGGTAACGTGGGGCGAGGAGCGCGGGGCGGGCAGCAGGCAATGTGATTTTTCTCATCACTCGCCCCTCGCCTCACGCCCCTCGCACTTTTTTACGCCGCGAGGATGTTCAGGTAATTGAACAACGCGATCAGCAGCGCGATGATGCTGGCGACGAACAGCCACAGCGCGACCTTGAGCCGCGTGTCTTTGGTCGCGACGATGCGCGTGTACGCGTCGCGCGCCTCGTCCGGCGAGTGCGGGTTGTACGCGTACGCGCGCGGCATCAGCACCAGCACCGCGGCGATGAGACTGATCAGCCACAGCGCGACCGGCGCGGCGAACACGATGCGATTCGCGCCGGCGAGCGCCGTGGCGGGCAGCTTGGAAAACGTCACTGCGCCGTAATAGATGCCGCTGATGATGCCGTCCAGTCCGATCAACTGCTTTGCCGCGTCCTCGATGGACTGGAGCGAATCCCGGCGCGCCGCGTCCATCAGCTCCAGCCACTTCAAATCTTCCTGACTGGGCGGCATCCCCTGAAGCGGCGCGGTCACACCAGCACCTCATTGTCCGCGCCGCAGTTCGGACACTTGACGATCAGCTTCTGCTGGGGCGTTTGCTGCTGCGTGCTCTGGTCCGCCGCGCGGTAGACCACGACGACCGGCTTGACGATCTCGCTCACGTCCACGCGAAACGTCTCCTTGCACTTCCAGCAGACCACGCGCCGTGTTGTGGTTGGCATCTAATCCTCCGTCAGAGATTCCAATTCCGGTTGCCAGCGTGCATCAGTCGCGCGATAAACTGTTCGTGTTTCTCGCGCCGCGCCAACATCGATTTCAGTGCGCTCCAGGATGGAAATGAGCGCGCCCTGCGCGTGATGTTCTTTTTGTCGCTCGACGTAGGCGACATAATTGGGCAGGCGTTTGGCGTCAAACGAAAACGCGCCGTACTCCTCTTGCCAAAAAAGCGAAACTTCACGCCCCGATTTGTTGAACTGGGTGGATGCCGTCGCTTTGACTTGACCGATGAACTTGGCGACGGCGATCTTGGGCGGAATGGAGGCGACCATGTGCACGTGATCGGCGGTACCGTTCAACGCGAATACGCGGGCTTGCAAGCCAAGCGCTTTGCGGCGTAAAAGATCGTGCACGGTGGGTTCGATGTCCGGCGTCAACAAGGGCGCGCGGTTCTTGGTTGCCCAGACGATGTGATAGAACAGCTGCCAATAGGGCATAGGAAACTCCGCGTATTCTCGTTTGTGGCGGCGATAAATCACGCGACCTCGCCGCGCCCATTGCCGGCGGCGATCAATCGCCGTGCGACCCCACCGCGCCCATTGCCGGCGGTGGTCAATCGCCGCACGACCCCGCCGCGCCCATTGCTGGCGGCGATCAATCGCCGCGCGACCTCACGCCTGACGCAGCGGCGATCAATCGCCGCCCTAACACCACGCCCGATAAATCGGGCTAACCCATTCTTAGAACCTGTCTGAAAAGACCTGAATCTCTCGCAAAGACGCCAAGACGCAAAGGATTTAGATGAATTTCTCAGCGACTTTGCGGCTTTGCGTGAGTTTTAAGACTGGTTCTTAGCCCCATTTATGGGGCGCCGCTCTCGAGCACGGAGATTTCATCTCCGTGCCGCTCCGTGCGATTACATCTCCGCGCCGCCTCACCCCTTTGCCAACCACTCCGGCATCTCCGCCCCGCCGGTCACCTTCTGCCACAACGCGGCAAACGCGTCCGCGCCGATTGTTTGCTTCATCTCAACCAGACGCCGCGCGGAATTGTTCGCATCACGCATTGCTTGCATCTGGACGAAGATATTGAGCGAATCAATCAGCCCGCGCAATGCCTGCTCATTCTCGCCACGCTTGATGAGAACGGAACTCATCATTGCCAATACATTTGCAATTGCAAAGGGCTCTTGGAGTTGTTTAGAAATATTGAGCGCGTTGAGATAGAGTTGCATCGCGCGCTCAAGGTCATCACGTCGCTCGAACAAACCCGCCATATTCGCCAGTGTCCGGACTTTCCCTTTCAGGTCGCCCAGTTGCTCGTCAATCGCGGCGGACTGCTGATACAGTTTCATCGCCCCGTCCAGGTCGCCCCGCGTCACGAAGACGCCCGCCATTTCATGCAGCGTGGCGGATTTGCCTTGCAGGTCGCCCAGTTGCTCCTTGATGGCGAGCGACTGCTGATACAGTTGCATCGCCCCGTCCAGGTCGCCCCGCGTCACGAAGACGTTTGCCATATTGTGCAAGGTGACGCCTGTCCCTCTTAAATCGCCTATCTGCCTTTGAATCGCCAGTGCCTTTTCATAGTTGCTTAAAGCATCGTCAAGCTTCCCACGTGTACCAAGGATTTGTCCCATCTGCTGCAACGTTACCGCTTTCCCGCGCAGGTCGCCCAGTTGCTCTTCCACTGTGAGCGACTGCTGATACAGTTTCATCGCCCCGTCCAGGTCGCCCCGCGTCACGAAAACGTTCGCTTGTTCATTCAACGTCAGCGATTTGTGCCGCGCGTCGCCACTCTTTTCCGCCAGTTGCTCGGATTCCTTCAAAAGTTCCTGCGCGCTCTTCATATCGCCAAACACGCGCAGGAGATACGCCAGAAGGAAATCTTGTTCGCTGCGCTTCTTATCGTCCAGGAATTCGCGCGCTTGCTTCAAATCCTCCACGCTCACGCGCGCTAGTTGCACCAAACCAACGTCTGTCTTGCCGGCAAAACTATCGTACGCTCCGCGCGCAATCCGCGCATACCACTCGCCGTACTTGACGCCATACTCTGTCTCTAGCGGGACGCCACGCAGGGCGTCCCCTACGACACCGGCGTACCACCGTGCGGTTGGATGCAAGAAATACAGCGGCGTGTCTTCCACAAACTCTAGCGCGCGGACCATGCTCTTTTGCCACAGCACGTTGAGCGTCTGCCGCGCCTCCGGCTCTCCAAAGATTTCCTTCACCGCATCGGCAAGGAACGGCGCGGCAAAGAGGCGCAGCTTGGGGAAGAGCGTCTGCGCGGGCGACGGCAGAAATTGGAACGAATAATCGAAACAACCTGCCAGCGTCTGCTGGCGCGGCGCGGTTTTGTATCGATTTCTCGCCTGCGCCAGTTGCTCGTTCAAGCCGTTGATGAATTCCGGGAACGATTTTTCGGTCTTGGCGAACGCTTTGGCGAGCAGTTCCAGCGCAAGCGGATGCCCGCCCACGCGCTCCGCCACCTGCGCGGCAAGCGATTCGTCATCCTCGCGTCGGCGCTGCGCGGCAAAATCCCAGAAGAGTTCGCGCGCGGCATTCTCATCCAGCCCGTCCAGTTCCAATTCCCGCGTCGCCAGGTCTGTCACCCGTCGCCGGCTCGTGATGAGCAGCACCGTCTCGCCGCCGGCAATATGCTCGATCAAACTCGCGAGTTCCAGCGCGCCGGGCTGCCCGGCGTCCAGCGCTTCTTCCAGCGTCTCGTAATTGTCCAGCACGAGGAGCGCGTGACGCTGGCGCAACGCGTCGACCACCTCGCCCTCGCGCGCCGCCTCGTCCATTTTGTCGAACGGCTCGCCGATGAACCATTTGCCCAAACGATTCACGACCAAGTCTTTGCTTGGCAAATTCTCGAACGACAGACCGACAATGCCGTCCGGAAAACGCCAATCGAAATGCTCCGCCGCGCGTCGCGCGAGCGTGCTCTTGCCCATCCCGCCTTCGCCGCGAATCACGACGACGCGCGCGCCGCCCGGCGGTCGCCCGTCGCGCTTGAACGCGGCGTCCACCTCTTCCTCGGTCGCGTAGCCGCGCTCGAACAGCCGCCCCAGCGTCGCCATCTCCTGCACTCGCCCGCGAAACTTTTGCGGCGGCGCGATCGGCGTATCGAATTCGACGCGCGGATGAAAATCGTCGATGACCGCGCTCCCTTCTCCTGAAAGGCGCGGGGTCAGGGGTGAAGCGAGCGCGGTGTAGAGCACCGGGATGCCCATCGCGAACGCGCGCGCGTCGATAGCGCCGTCTTTCGTCGGCACGCGCGCCAGATTCCCGTCGCGCGCGCGCGCGAGCCGCGCCTCCAGCAGTGATTCCTCCACCGAGTTGCCGCGCGCGAGGAACGCGTAGAAAAATTCCGAGAGTCGCAGCGCGGCGGTCTCCGGCACGCTGAACTGCATCCCCAGCGCATACGGCACGCCGGCGCGCGCGAGCGCGTGTGCGAGGTTGGACACTGGCGTGTCGAGCGACATTGCCGTTTCGCAGGAATTGAGAAAGAAGAGGAAGACGCGTCCGCCGGCAGACGCGATGAATTCTTGCGCGGTAACCAACTGCGCGATGCCGGCGCGATCTTGAAACGCCAGCCGCGCGCCGTCACGCGTCGCGACGCCGTGACCGATAAAATGGACGAGCGTGTGCTGATTGCGCTCGGCGAGCGCCTTGTGGAGTTCATCGAGCGTGGGCGGCTTGACGAACGTGACGCGGTACGGCGCGTGCGCTTGCTCGAATGCTTTCCGCAGGTTCTCGCGTTCGCGCGCGACGTTCAGCGCGACGACCGGCGCACCATCGGAATAGACGAACGGGTCGCTGACGACGACGAGGACGGACAGCGCGTCGGCGGAGATTTCAGTTTGCGCGGAAGCAATGCGCTGATTCGGCGGCAGCCCGCGCGTGAGGAGGAATTTCAGCGCGAGCCAATAATCGCCATTACGGAGGTACTCCCATGGGACGCGCTGCAAATCTGCATCGTCGGAAATGATCTGCAAATGCCGGCGTGATCCTGGTAGGGGCAACCCTGTGTGGTCGCCCGGTGTGTGGTCGCCCGATGTGTCGTCGCCCGGTGTGTCGTCGCCCGATGTGTGGTCGCCTGATGCGTGGTCGCCCGCATCAGATGTAGCGATGTATTGCCGATGCGCGGCGGAATCGGCAGGGAAGAGCAAGCCGAAGAGGCGCGTGCAGTACGGCGCGGGATCGAGCCGCTTTTCGAGCGCGTCTCTTTCATCCGCACTCGGAAATGCGTCCACGAATGGAAACGTGTGGCTCTCGGTCCCATCCACGCGCACGACCACCTGCTGGTTCTGCCGCACCAAGGTGATTTCCACGCTGCGCCTCCGCCGCGCCTTGCTCGACGATTGACGATAGTATACCAAAGAATTCAGGTGGACACAACAACCGCAAGAAATCACCGCAGAGACGCAGAGTTTTCTTTTTTTCTCTGCGACCTCGGCGTCTCGGCGGTGAAACTGGAAAAGTAACCGGCATTCTTGCGCGATCGCCGCGTGTCCGCTATAATGCGTGCCGTCATGAAACGCTCCGCCTACGTCTACCTCTTGCGCTGTTCCGACGGAACGATCTACACCGGCTGGACGCTCGACGTGGCGCGGCGCGTGAAAACGCATCAGCAAGGACGCGGCGCGCGCTACACGCGCACGCGCCGCCCGGTGACGCTCATCTACCAGGAACGCCTGCCCTCACGCCGCGCGGCAATGCGCCGCGAAATCGCGATCAAGAAAATGCCGCGCGCGCGCAAACTCGCACTGGCTGAAAAGCGTTCAAACGTTTGAACGTTCCAACGTTTCCCTGGAGCATCCGATGTCTTACGTCCGTTCGCTCGACGAAATCAGACTGACCGACCGCGCGTCCGTCGGCGATAAAGCCGCGCACCTCGGCGAATTGATCGCCGCTGGCTTGAACGTCCCGCGCGGGTTCTGCGTCACCGCCGACGCGTACCGCGACGCGCTGAACGCGCAGCAGACCGATGCGAAAATCGCCGCGCGGCTCGCCCAGACGGAGATCGACGATCCTGTGGATTTGGAAGCCGCGGCGGAAGAGATTCGCGGCTGGATCGAACACGCGGCGATTCCGCCCACCCTGGCGGAAGAAATTCACGTCGCGCTGGCAACCCACGACGCACGCGCGCTGTTCGCCGTGCGCGCGTCGCGCGTCGTGGACGACGTACCAAACCCGGCGGCATCCGGTCTCCAGCAGGCGTACCTCGCCGTGCCCGCGCCCGCCGTGCTCGACCGCATCCGCAATTGCTGGGCGTCGCCGTGGAATTCGCGCGCCATCTACTTCCGCCGCCGTAAAAAGATCGACCCGCGGCAGGTGACGATGGCGGTCGTCGTGCAGCCGATGCTGAACGCCGACGCTGCCGGCGTCATGTTCACCGCCAATCCGCTCACCGGCGCTGCCGGCGAAATTCACATCGACGCGACCTGGGGCTTGGGCGAAGCCGTCATCGCCGCGCGCTGGAAACCCGATCATTTCGTCGTCGAAAAAAACAGCCACACGATCCAAGACCGTGTGGTTGCAACCAAGAGTGTAATGGATTTGCCAGCGCCGACTGGCGGCTTGCAGACCGTCACGCTTGCCTCCGAAAAACAAGACGCCGCGTGCTTGAGCGACGCGCAGGTGATCGCGCTCGCCGCGCTGGGCGAACGCGTCGAGGCGCATTTCCAATCGCCGCAAGACATCGAATGGTGCCGCGTGGGCGATCAGTTCCACCTGCTGCAAACGCGCCCGCTCCGGCGCGTGGGTTAATCTCCCGCCACGGTGATCTGGTCGCGCCCGCGGTTCTTGGCGCGATACAGGCAGGCGTCCGCTACATCCACCAGCGCGAAAACGCCCGCCGCGTCATTTGGAAACATTGCAATGCCCTGGCTCAGCGTTGGCACCGGCACCGCGCGACCGTGTGCGCCTTCCAGCTTGACCTCCGCCAGCTTCGTGCGAATCCGTTCCGCGACCAGACGCGCGCTGGACTTGTCGCATCCCGGCAGCGCGATGATAAATTCTTCGCCGCCCCACCGCCCCACCAGGTCCGTCGCCTCGATGATGCTGAGGATCACCTGCACCATCGCGCGCAAGATCGTATCGCCGACCAAGTGCCCGTAGGAATCGTTGTAGTCCTTAAAGTGGTCAATGTCGAGCATGATCAACGCGAGCGACGTCTGGTTCTTTTCCGCGCGTTCCAATTCCTCGCGCAGACGCGTCAGGAAATATCCATGATTGAGCGCGCCGGTCAAACTATCGTGTCGCGCCTGCTGTTCGACTTCGGCGTGGTGGCGCGCGTTGTCGATCGCGATCGCCGCCTGCGTCGCAACGCTTTGCAGAATCTCCTGGTCGCTCTCGTCGAACGCGTCGACGCGATAACTGGCGACCGCCAGCAAGCCCAGCAGATGTTCCGACGTGATCATCGGCACGCCGAGCCAGGACGAAGAAATCTTTGGCTTGCCGAGAGGCGCCGGCGTGATGCCGAGCAACTGCACTTGCTCGGCGACGTTTCGCAGCAACAGAGGCGCGCGCCGTTGAATCACGAGACTCGCCAGACCATTCCCCAGCGGAATGGCAGTCGGTTCGAAGCGCTCTCCGTCGTCCACCATCATTTCGACCGAGAGCATTTGCTTCTCGGGGTCGATCAGCGCGACAAAGTACGAATCCGCCGCCGGCAACAACCGATGCACCTCGGCGTAAATCAGATCGAGCAGGCGGCTGATCTCAATCGTCGAGCTGACGATGCGCGTCACTTCGTTCAACACGGCGAGTTGGTCCACTTTGCGCTGGCTTTCGACAAACAGGCGCGCATTGTGAATCGCGAGCGCGGCTGGACTGGCAAACGCGTTGAGCACCTTGATGTCCGCGTCCGTGTACGCGTTCGGCTGATAACTCTGCACGGAGAGCACGCCAATCGTCCGGTCGGCATAACTCATTGGGACGCAGACCAGCGAGCGCACCGCGTGCGGTCCGCCCCACCGGCGGATCTGAAAGCGCGTTTCTTGAGCCGCCTCGGCGACGACGATGCTACAACGGTTATGGATCACGTAGGCGACCATGCCTTCGTCCAGCGCGAACCGTTCCGGCGGCAACTCGGCATCCTGCTCGATTCGGAAAACAAATTCTCCCGAATCGGTCTTGTCGTCGTACAGCGCGATAAAGAACGCGTCACAGACGAGCAAATCGCACACGCCGTGGTAGGTGGCGTCGTAGACCTGTTTCAGATTGAGCCGCGCGCTCGCCTCCAGGTTGCCAGGCAGGGGCGCGGGCGCGCGCGCAGGCTGTTCTGCCGCCGGCGATTTTTGCAGGTTCGCGATGGCAGTGGCAATTTTATCTGCCCACGCTTCCAGCGCGGCAACCGCGCCCGGTCCGGTCAAGTTCAGCGCCGCGCCGCTCAACTGCAGAACGCCAAGCGTCGTCCCTCGATTTTTCAGCGGCGTCGCGATGAACGCGCTCCGTTCCATCACGCCGTTAGCGCCGATGCCGGTTTCCGTAATGGAAACCGTCTTGCCGGTTTTGAGCGCGCGTCCTGTGAGGTTACTTTCGTCGATCCGCGCCGGCAAACCGGGCAGAGTCAGCTCCGGCAGCGTGGCGGGCGAACCCGCCCAGCACATTGCCTCGCTTGACGGCGGCTGGCTCAACACCAGCGCCGCGTCGCAGTGGTAGGTCACGCACAGCTGGGCGATTGCGGCGCGCGCCAGTTCGTCAAGATCGCGCGCCGATTCGATTTTCTGGGTCGCGTCAACCGCCGCGGTCGTGCGCTTGATTCGGCTCAACATGTCTCCGGCACCTGACAAACCTCTTGACAACAGAATACTACGCGCGTGTCGCTTTGTCAAAAGCAGAACGGTAAAGATTCGTTTACACGTTCGCGCGGGTTGCCAGATTCGCGCGGCGGGTTTATAATCGAAGCGGTTGACAATCGATTTCTACTTACGGTGGAGCGCTGCCTGTGAACATCGCACAAGCCAACGATCTGGTTTTGATGCTCGCCCCGGATGAAAAACGTTTTCTCATCCGCTTGAGCGCGGGCGCGCAGTTGCACACGCATCGCGGGTTCATCCCGCACGACGCCATCATCGGACAGCCGTTTGGCAACGCGGTCAAGACGCAGCTGGGACAGCGGTTTCTGCTCCTGCAGCCCTCCACGTTCGATCTGGTGATGCACGTCAAACGCGCGTCGCAAATCGTCTATCCGAAGGAAATCGGCTACATCGTCCTGCGGATGAACATCGTTCCGGGCGCGCGGGTGATCGAAGCCGGCACTGGCAGCGGCGGTCTGACGCTGGCGTTGTCGCGCCTGGTCCGACCGGACGGGCGCATCTACACCTACGAGGAACGCGACGATATGATCGAGTTGGCGCGCAAGAATCTGGAACGCATCGGCGCGCTCGATGTCGTCGAAATCAAGCAGCGCGACATTCGCGCCGGCTTTGACGAACGCAACGCCGACGCGCTCTTTCTGGACGTGCGTGAGCCGTGGATGTTTCTGGCGCAGGCGCACGCCGCGCTCAAGGGCGGCGGATTCTTTGGCTCGCTCGTCCCGACCGCGAACCAATTGACCGATTTGCTGCGCGAGATGGAATCGTGGGGCGGCTGGAGCGATGTTCAAGTCATCGAGATTCTGATGCGGCAGTACAAACCGGTGGCAGACCGCCTGCGCCCCGAGGATCGAATGGTGGCGCACACCGGCTATTTGTTGTTTGCGCGCGCGGTGGCAAGGATGCCGGCGCGCGCAGAAATCGAGCAAGCCGATGAGCAAACCGAAAGCGAATGAGGAATTCGTCGCCGTCTACACGACGATGGGACCGCTGCGCGCGGAGGTGGTCAAGGGACGACTGGAGAGCGCCGGCATTCCGGCGTTTCTCAAGTACGAAAGCGCATCGACGGTCTACGCGGTGCTGGTGGACGGAATGGGCGAAGTGCGCGTGATGGTGGCGAAAGAAGACGAGGAGGAAGCGCGCAAATTGCTCGCGGAGAAGCCGGAAAATTCGTAGG
>DAIDTM010000290.1 GCA_027457205.1 Anaerolineae bacterium
CGCGCGAGATCGAAGGCGAACTGGGGCGGCGGCAAGGTGAGCGCGAGACGCGCGCGCGGAATGCGGATTTACTGGCGGCGCGCGCGCGGGATTTGCTTGGCGACGCAGGCATTTTGTCGCCGACGCCGGAATTGCGGGAGCTGGAAGAACTCGGCGAGCGATTGCGCGGCGTCGAATTGGGCGATGAGGCGACGCGGCGCGCGCAGCATCGCGATCTCGTCGGACGCGTGCATTCGCTGCGCGATCGGCAAGCGCAACTGGAACGCGAGCTGGGGCTGGCAGACGTGGCGTTGGATCGCGCGGCGTGCCACGCCGAGTGGGCGGAAAAATCGCGGCAGGCGCTCGTGCGCGAGCGCGGCGTCGAAATCGTTTCGCTGGCGCGGCGGCGCATCGTCCAAAAAGTTCTGCCGGCGACGATGGACTATATGCGGCGGATTCTGCCCGCGCTGACGCGCGACCGCTACCACGACGCGCAGCTCGATCCCGAATCGTACAAGATTCAGGTGTGGGACGAGCGCGCCTCGAACGGCGGCGCGTTCAAGGAGAAGAATATTTTCAGCGGCGGGACGAAAGACCAGTTCTCGCTCGCGCTGCGACTGGCGTTCGCGCTCGCCACGCTGCCGCAGGAACGCGGCGCCGCGCCGTCGTTCATCTTTCTCGACGAACCGCTCGGGTCGTTTGACGACGAGCGCGCGGACGCGTTGATTTACTTGCTCACCGAAGGCGAGGTCGCGCAGGCATTCAATCAGATTTTTCTCATCAGCCACGTGCGCGTCGACGAGCGGTTGTTCACGCACCGCGTGGTGATGGAGAACGGACGCGTGGCGTTCACGGATTTGCCAAATGAAAACGGATAAAGAATCGCCGCGCTTTTCAAATTGGCGGCGCGCGCTGGACACGCTCACGCGGCGCAAGCCAACAGGGGACAGTCCGCGTCAGATCGAAACCGGCGCGACTGAATCGCGCAGAATCGACGAAACGACGCGCAGCGCCGACGCGTTGGCGGACGCATTGCACGACACGGCGGCAGCCCTCGCCCGCACCTCCGACCTTGAAGCCGCACTCGACCAGCTCCTGGCGAATATCAGCCGCGTCGTGCCGTATGATGCGGCGAGCGTCATGCTCGTCGAATCCGGCGCGGGGCGGATCATTCACACCCGCGATACCGGCGCGTCCGAATCGCGCGGTCACGTCTCCAGTCAGTCGTTGGTCTTGGAGCAGATGCCGCATCTGCTGCGCGTGATCAACTCGGGGCAGCCGGTCGTCATCGCAGATACGCAAGCCGAAGCGGACTGGGAATCGCCGGGAATGCGCTGGGTGCGATCACACATCGCTGCGCCGATTCGCATCGGCGAGGAAACGGTTGGCTTGCTCACGGTCGACCGCGCGGTCAAGAACGCGTACGGCGCGGTCGATGCGCGCAATCTTCAGATTTTCGCCGATCAAGCTGCCATCGCGATCAAAAACGCGCGGCTGCTGACGGAGGGGCAGCGCAATCTCCGCGAACTCGGCGCGTTGTATCGAATTCAGGCGAGCATCAATTCGACGCTAGAACTGGAGTGGGTGCTCCAGCTGGCGATGCAAGAAGTGCAAGACCTTTTCGGCGTCGAGAAATGTTCGTTGATGCTGCTCGACGAGCAAACCAACGAACTGTTCTTCCAGGTCGCGCTGGGCGCGCAGCCGAACAAGCAGATTCGCTTCAACGTAGATCAAGGCATCGCGGGCTGGGTTGTTCGCACCGGGCAGCCCGCGCTGGTCAACGACGTGCGCGCTGATCCGCGCTGGTACGCCCAACCCGATGCGGACACCGGCTTTACCACGCGCTCGATCCTGGCGTACCCGTTGAAGACGCGGGACAAGGTCATCGGCGCGATCGAATTGATCAACAAGATTCGCGGGGGCTTTACCGGGCAGGAACTCGAACTGCTGGACTCGATCTCGAATTCGGTGGCGGGCGCGATCGAAAACGCGCGCTTGTTTGGCGAGCTGAACAAGGCGTACCAGGAAATGGCGCGCACGCAAGACCAGATCATCGAAAGCCGCAACACCTTACGGACGCTGTTCGATGGCATTGACGACAGTATTCTCATCGTGGAGCCGAGCTTGCGCGTGATCACGCTCAACCGCGCGGCGGCGGCTGGTGTGGGGCTGGAGCCGCGGCTCGGCGTCGGCAAGTATTGTTACGAGATCCTGGACCAAAGCGACAAGCCCTGCGAACATTGTCCGGTCAGCGAGACGTTCCGCACCGGCAGAGCCGTTCTGTCTACGCAGAGCCGCATCGGGATGAACGGCAAGCCGCGCGAGTTGGAGATTCGGACTTATCCGCTGGAGAATCCGGAGGGAAATATCGACCGGGTGATCGAGCTGGTGCGCGACATTACGGAAATGCAGCAGATGGAAGCTACGCTTGTGCAGTCGGCAAAACTCTCCGCGGTGGGAGAACTGGCGGCGGGCGTCGCGCACGAGATCAACAACCCGTTGACGGCGGTGTATGGGAACGCGCAGATGTTGTTGCGTACGCTCGATCCGGGCGATACGCGCTACCAAATGGCGCAGTTGATCGAACGCGCCGGCTTGCGGGCGAGTAAGGTGGTTCGCAATTTGCTGGATTTCTCGCGGCAAGAGGACTATCAGTTCGCCGCGACCGACCTGAATTCGACCATCGAGGACGCTTTTGCGCTGACGCTGCACCAACTGCAGCGCGACAAGATTCAGGTCTCTCACGACTTGAAAGAGGGACTGCCGTTTGTTTTGGCAAGCATGTCGCACCTGCAAACGGTTTGGACGAACTTGCTGCTCAATGCGCGGGACGCCATCGGCGAACAGCCCGAGGGGAAAATCCAGATCACGACGCGCTTGAGCATAGACGGTCAGTCGGTGCTTGCGCTGTTCACCGATAACGGTCCGGGAATAGCAGCAAAAGATTTGCCGCGCATCTTCGATCCTTTTTTCACCACGAAACCGCGCGGCAGAGGTTCCGGTCTAGGGCTGTACGTCAGTTCCATTATCGTCGCGCATCACCATGGGACGCTTCAAGTCGGCAGCGAGATGGGACAGGGCACGACGTTCACGGTGAGTCTGCCGGTGGCGGGCAAGTGAATGAGGCGCGCAGCTATTCACGATTCTCGCGCGGCAGATTCTTGAGCCACTTGCGAACGACGTCTCCCTCGTTCTGCGCGCCGAGCGAATCGAACAGTTCCAGCGCCTGCGTCCAGTACGCGCGCGCTTTGTTTCTTTCGCCGTGATTGGCGTAGAGCACTCCCAAATTGGCGCGGCCTTGCCCCAGCCCATGCCGGTCGCCGATGCGTTCGTAGAACTGCAAGGACCGGCTGAGCGACGTGATCGCCTTTGCCCATTCGCCCTTTTGCATTTCGACGACGCCGAGATTCATATAGACGGTCGCCATCCCCTGAAGATTCATCAGTTTCTCCAGCAGCGCCAGCGCGTGCTGATAGAATTCGATGGCTTGGTCCCAATCGCCTTTTTGCTGATACACCATACCGAGACTGCCGGCGATCGCGACGGCGCTGCGCTCGTCTTCCAGTTTTTGACACGCCGCGATGCCGGCGTGGCTCCAGCTGATCCAATCGCTCCACATCGCGTGCAGGTTAAAGTAGTACGTCATTGCGCCGTAGATCAAGTCCCGGCGTAATTCCCACGCGGGGCGGTCATTGCGTTCGCGTGCGTACCTCTGGGCAGCAAAGATGTTGCTCAGCTCCGTTGTCAGAATCGCGTGCGCCGAATGAGTCTCCGGACCCTGCAATTTTCGTCCGTATTCTTTGGCAAGCCCGCCATAGTACTTTGCCATTCGCAGTTCCGCGTCCCAGTCGGTCAATTGATCGCGCGCATAACTACGCAAGACCGAATGGAGCCGGTAGCGTCCTGGTCGAGCTCTGGACTGCACGAAGGAGAAGCGCGTCAGTTGCTTCAGCGTCCGCTCCGCCACGTGCGGCGTGGTTTCGGTGACCGAGGCGGCGGCTTCCGCGTCGAAATCATCCCCAGCAAAGACGCCGAGCGCGGCAAAGAACTTACTGTCGTCTTCGCTCAAGAACATGCGAGTCGTGTTCAGCGCGGCGCGCATCCCGCGCATATTCGGATAGCCCCAGCGCGTGGACTCGAGCTGTTCGCGCTCCGAGCGCAGCAGTTCGAAGAGACTGCGCGGCTTCATACTCTGGCGCTCGCGCAGCAGCGTCGCCGCGAGGTCTAATCCCAGCGGCAGAAGATCGACCAGCCGTGCAATCTCAGCGATGCGGGCGCGTTCATTCTCCAATCGCTCTGCGCCTACGACGCGCGCGAACAAACTCCACGCTTCTACTTCGTTCATACGCTCGAGGTCGATCAGGGTCGTTGCTTTCAGCGACCGCAGCCGCCGCGTGCGGCTGGTGACGATCACGGCGTTTTCGCTCAACGCTTGCAGGAGCGGAGCCAGCTTGGCATCGTCATCGTCACTGATGACGCCGTCCAAAATCGCCAGCACGCGTTTGCCGCGCAGGACGCGCCGCGTTTCATCCGCGCGCGCGGCGATCTCTTCGAGCCGGCGCTGTTCGGTCGATAACGCGCGGTATTCAAATCGCAGATCGCCGCGACCCAGCGCTGGAAAACCGCCGTACGCGCGCGCCCAAGCGGTCAGCGTATCCGCCGGACGGGCGGTCTGCACGTTCGCCCAGAGCACTCCATCCGGGAATCGATCGCGCAAATGATGCGCGGCGTAAACTGCCAGCTCGCTCTTGCCCATCCCGCCCACGTCGCCGACGCCGTGAATCAGGACGGTGCGCCCCAGCGCAAGCGCGCCCAATAGTTTATCGAGCTGCGGTTCGCGCCCCACGAACGTTTCTAGCGCGCTCGGCGCTTGAAAGATCGGGCGAGCGACTCGCAGCGCAAAACGTTCGGCAACCAACGCCATCAGCGCTTCGGCGGCTTGATCCTCCAATTGCGCCGGGTCGGCGAATTCTAGCGCGCGGGTATTCTTGTCGTCCACATTCAAGAGGCGCTCGACGAAGGCGAGTTGCTGTGGGTTGGGGCGGTCCGTCCCGTGGAGCTGCTTGACGAAACTCAGTTCCGGTTTTTCCAGCCGCCGTCCTTGATCGAATTCCTGCTCCGTCAGCGAGACACCGGTCTCCGGATCGGTCCAGCCATAATGCGTTCGGCTGTACAAGCCGATGTAAATGTCGCATTCGTAGACCAGTTCCAAATTCTCGGCGCGCGGCAAGCGTTCATCCGAAAACTTGATGTCGATCCGCGCCGCGTCGATCCGCAGCGAACGCCACGCGCGCGCAAGCGCTTCGCGTTCGAGGCGCAGATTGTCCGTGCTTCCGCTAACGAAGATTTTTAGCGATTGCATTGAACTGTTCCCGAAAAAAACCTACCTGACTGGTTGCGCTTATTTTACCACGCTCTACGGCTGCGCGCCAGCCCGCGCGCCGGGATTTTCGGACTATTGACAAAGACACTAACCTACTTTATCCTTGACAGCAGGTTTAAGGTTTTGTGGCGCGGCGTCTGGACGAGCTTTGTCGGCGCGCCAGATTCGGTCCCAAAGGATTTCACGATGGCGCTTATTCTGGTGGTGGACGACGACACAGATGTCGCCAAGACCATCGAACTCGATTTGACTCAGGGCGGGTATCAGGTCATCACCGCCAACAGCGGTTACGAGGCGCTGCAGAGCGCGCTCCATGAACGACCTAACCTGGTGCTGTTGGACGTGGCAATGCCGGAGATGGATGGCATCGAGGTTTGCCGCCGGCTGCGCGCGAGTCCGATGACTGCCTCCATTCCCATCCTCTTCCTGACCGTCAGCAAAGACATCAAGACCAAGATCGATGGATTCAACGCCGGCGCGGACGATTATTTGGTCAAGCCGTTCGATCTGCAAGAGTTGAACTTGAGAGTCAAGGCGCTCTTGCGGCGCGGCGTGGCGAAACCGAGCGAGACGCCGCCGCAGCTTAATGTCGGTACGCTTCATTTGAACTGTCGCACGTTTTAATTGACGACTCTCCAAAAGACGGTGCTGCTCACGCCGGTCGAATTTGAACTCGCCTACAATATGATGCTCTCTGCCGGTCAGGTCTTGTCGACCGAGCAACTCTTGCGCGAGGTCTGGCAATATCCGCCCGGGACCGGCAGCCCGGAACTCGTCCGCGCTCACATCAAAAACCTACGAAACAAGATCGAACCGAATCCCAAAGAGCCGGTCTACATCAAGACCGTCGGTCGCTTTGGTTACACCATTCGAGACGACCAGTCGCCGGCAAGTCCCAATCTCCCCGCTTGAACCGCCCAATCTCCCGCCGATGGTTGAATCGACCGGCGGGAGATTGCTACAAACAACGCTTCTGACTTTCTCCTCCTGAAAGTGCTTCCGATCCGCCGCGCACGACCACGCCTTTTCACGCAATCTTCACACAAGTTTCACTCTCTCTTTGCTGACAAAGCCCGCCGCCGATGTTATGCTATGGGCGCAGTGAAGTAACGATTCAACTACCCGCGGGCTGAGTGAATTCTTATGGCTATCATCTTGGTCGTCGATGATGACGTGGATGTTGTCACCACAATCAAGAAGAGTCTGACCAAAGCTGGCTATCAGGTCGCCTGCGCGACCAACGGTCTCGATGCGTTGCGACGTTTGGAAATCCAGCCTCCGAATTTAGTGCTGTTGGATATCACGATGCCGGGAATGAACGGAATCGAATTGTGCCGGCAAATCCGCGCCCATCCGATTACCGCCGGCATTCCCATTCTCTTTGTGAC